>JAHCLG010000001.1 GCA_026125385.1 Legionellales bacterium | reverse complement strand
AAAGCCATAGCGAATTGTCAACACGCCCTAACATCATGCGGATCTCAGTAGCATTGTTGTGTAGATTGGGCTGAGTTTTGCTCAATCCAATATGCTGAATAGGTTTAATGTTGGGTTTGGCGAAGCTCAACCAACCTACAGTTTATTACTTCAAAATGTGAAAAATATAAAACGCCATCCCGTGGGATGATGTGGTATGAAGAACCCGCATCTTCGTTGGCGAGAATTATATACACTAATATAACAGATTAGTTAATATATACTTGTATTATTTTCAGAGAATAGCTATACTTTTCCTATGAAAATAGCAAAAGACGAACTTATCAAAGTACTTTCCCAATTTAACCCGTGGTGGCGTGGAGAGAGCATTGCTGATCTGCCACTGTGGTACCGTGCATCTTTTCAAGAGCTATTTGCTTGGGTAACTGATCCACCGGCTCCACGAGCGGTGTTGTTATCAGGAGCGCGTCAAGTAGGTAAAACCACACTGCTTTCACAAGTGATTGATGGATTGCTTAATAAGCAGGGAGTTCCTGCAGCCAACATCCTTTATGCGACATTTGATCATCCGTTAATAAAAATTGCAGGTATTGATGCAGTGCTTGAAGCATGGCGCGAACGCGAACCAAAAACGGATGGACCTGAATATTTATTTCTTGATGAAGCTCAATTCATACGAGAATGGGGCACGTGGATCAAACATCAAGTTGATTTTGAAAAAAATCGACGAATTATTTTTACAGGTTCAGCAATGCCACTGATTTACAAACATCAGGAATCGGGTGTAGGAAGATGGCATACGATTAAATTAAGTACTCTTTCTTTTTATGAATATCTCCAATTAAAAGATTCTCAAAAATCCAAAAATCCTTCTCAGAAATGGGTCGAGCCTGAAAAGCTTCAAAAGGAACTACGAGAAAAAATACAAGATTTTTCTTTGCAGCTACAGAAACAAATAAATTTGCTTGACCCATTAGAAATGAATTTAGATCTCTCTCATATAAATTTCTCTAAAAGTCCCTTTCCTAAACTTCCGGAATTAAAAAGATTAAAAGATTTATTTTTATGGTCAAAACACGAATTTCAGCGTACTGCTGAATTAATAACTCCTCTGGTTGGCCATTTTCACGAATATCTCGTTAGAGGTGGATTTCCACAATTAGTGCAAGTTGATAGTATTAATCAATCTCAAAAATTATTACGAGAAGATATTATCGACAAAGTATTAAAACGTGACATGACCGCATTGTTTGGTGTTCGTCGTGTATTGGATCTTGAGCAAACTTTTCTCTATCTTTGCATGCATGATGGTGGATTGCTGGATATGGTTGAACTCTGTGAAAATCTAGAAGTTAAACGACCAACAGCGCAACATTATATTGAATTACTTGAGGCAACACATCTAATTTATAGATTACAACCATTTGGTTATGGTAAAGATATATTAAGAGGAAAATATAAAATCTATCTAGCCGATGCAGCCATTGCTTCTGCAGTATTACTCAAAGGAAAAAATATTTTAGAAAACACCTCTGCTTTAGGAGTAGCAACAGAGACAGCCGTTTTCAAACATTTATTTGCACATTATTATCCCCAAGATGTTCGTTTTAGTCATTGGCGCGGTCATAAAGATCACGAGGTAGAACTCGTTGCAGAAATTGGCGAGCAAATTATTCCATTTGAAGTAAAATATCGCGAAAAAAAAACTGGCGAGCGAGAATTAAAAGGCTTAATAGAATTATGTCAAAAGAAATCCATTGAACATGCGTATGTTATTACAAAATCGTTGAATGATTTTGGGCCATTAGAAAGCAAATTTGTAGACAATACTAAAATCATGCGGATCCCAGCAGCATTGTTGTGTTATTGGATGGGCGCGTCGGAGTTGTCTCAAACAAATTTATTGATTTAACGTTAGAAAAATTTACTATTTAAAATGGCTAGATTCTCCGCCTTCGCGGAGAATGACAACAATCAAAAATCTTTCAATCCCGCATTTTGAAGTGCGATGGATATATACTCAAAACAATTGGATTTTAGGCGAGGCGTCGAGTTAAAGATGCGAAGGAGTGTATACTGAATACAATCCCTCCGTAGCTTTAGCTCGACAACAAAGCCTAAAATTCAAGTGTGAAGAGTATAGAAGCGACAAAAAATGCGGGTCATCAAGCCTACTAGTATTTTCCAAAATAATCTTACGTTTTAATATCAATCAAGGTTCCAAGCATATTTCGCTCTGTGCCTAAGACTTTAGCATTGGCCTGTATACTTCTTAACGCACGAATTAATTCAAAGACTTGTTGGCCTTCATCGACATTCGATAATTCCAATCGACCGGAAGTAAAAGCATTACGACTATTATTAGCTTGAATTAGCGGCGCACCGGAACCCACTGTTTCGCGAAACGATCCGCCGCCGTTAACTTGCAGTGCTTGAGGAGCGCTAAATTGCGCCACCGCAATTTGTCCCACTACTTGCGAGGTGCCATTATCATAATTTGCCGAAATATTACCGTCACTATCAATGGAAGTTCCAATAATATTGCCAGGGCTTGCTCCATTTTGAGAAAAGCTATTTAAACTATTGGGTAAGGCCAGTTGAGTCGAGTTGCTTAAATTTAAGGAAAAATTTTGTGGAGTGACAGCACCCGTGGTGGGTACAAAACTTAATCCAGTTAAATTGGTTTGGCTGGTGATATTTCCACTAGTATCAAAAATAACGTTGCCTGTCGTAATGGTGGTATTATCCACATTCACTATCACATCATAATGATTATTCGCCGTTTTGCGAAAAAAAGTATTCACTTGATGTTCGCTGCCTAAGCTATCAAAAATCGTTCCGCTAATTTTAAAGTTATAACTCGATGTATCATTGGCCTGAAATGGATTGGTAATCACTTTATCGCGAGCATCTAAATTCACTTGCACTTGAATATTACTGGTGGCCGCAGGACTGCTGGCATTGGTGGTGACCATCAATGCGGTTAAGGCGGAAGAAGTATTACCGCTACTCACCCGCCCATAACCTAACAAACGTAAACCGCTGTCTTGAACGATATAACCGAGAGCACTAATGGAAAAGCGACCACTACGAGAAAACACGCGCTCGCCGGAGAGCGCGTTTTGTAATACAAAAAACGATTGACTGTCTTTTAAGCTTAAATCAAACTCACGCCCAGTAAAATTTGAGGCACCGACGCTGATATCAAGCCCCATATCACGCATCCCCACTCCACCAGGAGAGAGTTCGATGGGTTGGCTTAAGCGTTGCTTGAATCCAGGCGTATACTGATTCGCAATGTTATGACTCACATTACGAGTGGAAAACAAAGCAGCACTAATACCACTTAGGGCTTCGCCACTGATTGGCATAACAAGTAACTCCGGCGTTAAATAAATTACCTCATATGTATAAAGTATAGCCGATATGCAACCGTTGGCAAGTTTTGCCAGGCAAGATGGATGATAAAATAATGTTTAAAGATAACGTGTAACGGCTTGAATTAAATAAATTTCAAGTTAAAGATAGTCACTTTTAAGCATACATTATGCCATAAAATTCCTCTATACCTAACCAGGAGTCGAAGCGTAAGTGTGGACGTTAGCTACACTTAAATTAACTCGTTTTGCCACAGCAAATCCAAAAAATCGCGCCATGGATAAATCGTAATAATGGTTTTAGCATTAATCTGTATTTGACGAGGCTTACTATCTTGGGAAACGACTATTGCTCGAGTATTGGGGTGCTCTTCGCAAAAGGCAATTAATCCTTTTAAATCTTGTTGATGGACTTGGGTGCTAATTTTCGCTTCAATCGCCAGCTTGCCATCACCCAATAATGAGTTTTTAAATACGACGATTTTCCAGTTTGCCTTGCGCCCCATAAGAATGCAGATTGTCGAGGGGGTAATTGTAAAGACAACTTGCGGACGTACATGTTTCTAACCATTTGCGTTGTTCTTGACAAATAGTATTACTATTTGCTGATTGATGCAACAAAAAGTTAAAGTAGTCTGGGTTGAGTAAAGCCTGTAGCCGGAGTGGAGTGCCGCAAAGATCCGGGGTTGAGGCAGAATAAAACGTGATCTCATAACCTGGATTGATCTTTGCTTGATAGATGACCGCATTTAATAAAAATCGTTTAATTTTTTAAAAGCGCTTTTTTGTAATGTTGGATTGGGGTTTTTTTAGGTTTCAATCCCGGATCTTCGCTGCGCTACGTTCCGGGTTACGGGTTACGGTAAGCAACTTTTTTGCCGATTGTGTGAATTTTTGTTAAAGAAAAAAAAGGGACTACCGATAATCAATGTAAGCCGGCATGCATTTGCAACCGTGCCAAAACCAAAAAGCCCATTGTAACTAACTACAGGGCTTACGATGAGTCGATATAGGAGAGCACATTATGGCATCAGTCGTTAACACAAATATCTTTTCGCTAACCGCGCAGAGAAATTTAAGCAAATCGCAAAACGAATTAGGTGTGGCCTTGCAACGTTTGTCATCCGGTTTACGGATTAATAGTGCAAAAGATGACGCAGCAGGTCTCGGTATTTCAACACGTATGACCGCACAAATTAACGGGATTAACCAAGCGGCTCGTAACGCTAATGACGCGATTTCGCTGGCGCAAACCACCGGTGGTGCGTTAGATGAAATGACCAGCAACTTACAACGGATCCGTGAACTCGCTGTGCAAGCCTCGAACGCGTCCAACTCATCAGCCGACCGCGCTTCGTTAGATGCGGAAGTGCAACAACGGATTGCGGAAATCAGCCGGATTGCCTCGCAAACCTCGTTTAATGGTCAAAAAGTATTAAATGGAAATTTTGGTACCGCACAATTTCAAGTAGGTGCGAATGTTGGCGAATCGATCAGTATTTCGTTAAATCAAAATTTTGCAGCTAGTCAAATTGGTCGCACGGCTGACTATGTAAGTGATACCGCACAGTATACATCGGCTAGAAATATTGGATCACAAGGAGAAGGGGTAGATCAAGGCAATGCTTTAGCTGGCGCTAACTTAACTATCCGTGTTGGTTCAGGGGACGCTGTTGCAATTGGTGCATCAAGCGCGACAACAGGCGTTACAGGAAAAGAAGCTGGAAGTGCTTTTGCTAAAAAGCAAGCCATTGATGCTGCAGGGGTTGCTGGATTAACAGTTCAAGCTGATACTACTGTTACCTTAGGATTTGCTGCTACTGATGCAGGAAATAGTGCTTTAACTTTATCCATTAATGGAGTTAGCATTTTTAATGCTTATAACGCCGATGTTACTGGCGCAGAATATGCTGCGGCTATTAACGAAAACTCATCTGCAACCGGTGTTACTGCCACTTTCGATGGTACTAATATGATACTGAGAGCTGAAGATGGTAGAAGTATTGTTATCAGTGAAACTGCAGCGGCTAATGAAGGTCTCTTAACAGGAGTAGGAGCAGGTATAAGTAATAATGCAGAGAACGCTACATTAGACTTTAGCGGTGGTGGACCTGCATCAGATACCGCTGTTGGAACAATCAGACTTACCGCTGGTGAAAATATTACATTGGCTGGCGCTGAAGCGGCATTTATAGGTTACGGCGCAGCTTCATTAGGTCTGGGTGGTGGGTCGCTTCATGCCTCCGATGTCACCACGGTCGCTAATGCCGAAACCACCATCACACGTGTGGATGCGGCAATTGAAACCGTGAATACCCTGCAAGGTACCCTCGGTGCGGTGCAAAACCGGTTTGATTCGGTGATTGCAAACCTCCAAGGTACGGCAGAAAATCTCTCGGCTGCCCGAAGCCGCGTGTTAGACGCCGACTTTGCCGCAGAAACTGCGAAGTTAACCAAAGCGCAAATCTTGCAACAGGCTGGTATCACCATTCTGGCGCAAGCGAACCAACAACCTCAATCGGTTCTTGGATTATTACAATAACGTTCTTAAGACCATGCAGAGTAGCAATATTCTGCATGGTCTATACTTATTTCTAAGCGATCAAACAATCACAACAGGGTAACGCAATGAGGAGTCGATAATGTTTGTTGGCAGTAGTACTATCGCATCACCCGGCGTCGGTTCTGGAATTAACGTCAATGACTTAGTGACATCCTTGGTGAATGCCGAAATTCAACCCGCTAGCAGTCGCTTAGACTTTAAAGAAGCAAGCGTGCAAGCAAAAATCAGTGCGGTTGGCAATGTCAGTAGTGCGTTATCGAGTTTATCTTCTTCGTTAAGTGAATTAACCACGATTGCCAATTTTAATAAACGTGCCGCAACCTCCAGTGACACCAAAGTATTAAGTGCCACTGCACTCAATACTGCGAGTGCAGGTAGTTATAATATTTTAGTCCAGCATTTAGCTCAAGCCCATAGCGTGGCGTCCTCGGCATTTACTTCAACCACCGAAGTCATTGGCACCGGCGAAATTCGCATTGATTTTGGTACTTATAGTGCTGGCAATACCGTATTCACCCCCAATGCCGATAAACCGGCTAAAACGCTGACAATTAATAGTGGCGAGCAAACCGTGGAAGGCATTAAAAATGCCATTAATAAATCGAATTTAGGCGTGAGTGCGTCGATTATTACCGATGCCTCGGGGCCTCGATTGGTCATCACCAGTAATGATACCGGTGAAAAAAGCGCATTAAAAATTACCGTCACCGACAGTGATGGCAATCACACCAATAATTCGGGATTATCACGTTTAGTCTTTGATCCCTCTAATGCCGTGCCCGTTACCAATTTAACTCAAACCAATGAAGCCAAAAATAGCTTAATTACTGTGAATGGTATTGATTTAAGTAACGCTACTAATACTGTGGCGGGCGCGATTAGCGGCGTGACGTTAAATTTACAATCGACAAGTGCTTCCACCATTAAACTCGATATTAGTAACGATAAAACCGCGGTGCAAACTGCGATAAATAAATTTGTGACGTCATTTAATGAAACCATGGAATTATTAGACGCTGTCTCAAAATATGATAGCAAAACTCAAACCGCCGCAATTTTAAATGGTGATTCGACCATTCGTAATTTAAAATCCAGTTTGCGCGGAGTGATTGCCAATTCATTTTCGTCTGAAGTCAATCCAAATTTACGCTCGTTAGCCACTATTGGAATTACCACCAACGCCAGTGGTCAATTAGAAGTGGATAGCACAAAATTATCAAGCGCCATCGATAAACATTTCGATGAAGTCGGGCGTTTATTTGCGCGCAGCGGGGTAGTGAGTGATTCGCAATTGCAAGTCACGTCGTTTGGCGCAAGCTCACCAAAAGCTGGGCGCTATGCAATTAATTTAACCGCATTAAATTTAGGCACCAGTATTGAAGGAACGATAGGCGGTTTAGCATTAACTTCCACTGATGGCCGCACTATAACAGGAACGGGAAATTTAACCCCAATATCATTGCAAGTTATCGGTGGAAGCACCGGCAATCGCGGGAGTTTAGTGATTTCTGAAGGGGCGGCGGTGAATATCCGCAGTGTGATCGATCAATATTTGGGAAGTAGTGGATTGCTGACGCAAAAAAATAATGGTCTCACTCAACAAGTCACCGATATTAATACTGAACGCGAAAAATTAGCGTTACGCAGCCAATCGCTCACTCGACGTTATTTAACGCAATTTAATGCCATGGATTCGTTGGTGTCGAGTTTGCAATCCACCGGCTCCTATTTAACCAGCACACTGGCCAATTTACCTGGAGCGGTGAGCAATAATTCAAAATAACAGGAGTAGCGCTCTGAAAGTGCGAGACTCTTGAATAATTTTTAGCGTTGACTTTGGTACCACACTAAAAATTCTTGCGCGTTCAATGGTGGGCAAAAATAATCACCTTGAAATTCATCACACCCGAGTTGTTTTAATAATTCAAATTGAGAGTGATGCTCAATACCCACCGCAGTGCAATGTAAGTTTAGGCCTTTGCTTAAGAGTAAAATACTTTCGACAATGGCTTTATCTCCAGAATCATTAAACATGTTTTGCACATAAGAACTATCGAGCTTAATTCTGGCAATGGGAAATTTGCGCAAATGATTAAAAAACGTCAGTCCGGTACCAAAATTACCTATCGCTAAAGGTATACCAAGACGATGAATTTTATCTAAGCATGCGTAGACTTGCTCAATATGTTTTATGACTTGCGTTTCATTGATTTCAAGTTCCAAAAGATTAGGATTAATTGCAGTTTCATTTAAGATGGAAGTCATTTTCTCGAAGAGGTCATTATGTTGAAATTGTTTAATTGAAATATTAACGCTTAAACGCAAGTGTTGCAGACCTTGTTGTTGCCAAATGGCAAATTGACGACAGGCTCGTTCTAAAATCCATTCGCCTAAGGGCGCAATTAAACCGCAATCTTCGGCAACTTGAATAAATTCTGCGGCTGGAATTTCTCCCCGGGAGGGGTGTCGCCATCGCAGCAATACTTCAACACCGGTTAATTGTTGGCTTTTACCGTCAAATTGCGGTTGATACACTAAATAAAACTGCTGTTGTTGAAAGGCTGTGCGCAATTCATCTTCGATTAATTTACTGGCGTTAATTTCTTCATCCATCGCCGAATGGTAAAATTGATAACTTCCTCGACCATCGGATTTAGCTTCATATAACGCTAAATCGGCTTTTCGCACCAGCTCTTCCACGGAAGTACCATCTTGCGGGCAAAAGCTCAGCCCAAGACTCACGCCAATAATTAAGCGATTACCGTTAATTAAATAAGGTTCGCTAATTTTTTCAATAATGCGCCGCGCAGGAATTTTTATGGACTCTTGATCGGCAATTTGAGTTAAAATCACAGCAAATTCATCTCCGCCGAGGCGGGCAATGGTATCGTGTTTGCGCACACAAACACTTAAACGTTCAGAAACGTGTTTTAATAATTCATCGCCTAACGGGTGACCATAGGTATCATTGACTGCTTTAAATTGATCGAGATCTAATAATATCAAACAACTCAAAAAACCTGTTTCTACGGCTTCTTGGATAGCCCTTTCCAGGCGTTCACGAAATAAATTACGATTAGCAATGCCCGTGAGAGAGTCGTTTAACGCTAAGTGTTTAATGGTTTCTTCGACTTTTTTGCGATCGGTTACATCGGTGTAGGTGGTCACTAATCCACCGCCTTGCAAACGCGTGCCACGCACTTCAACATAAGTCCCATTGCTGCGTAAGCGTTCATAACAATGCGGTTCAATATCGGGGGAATGATAAATTTCTGTTAATCGTGCTGCGGCAATTTGCTCGGGGTCGCCTGCGCCATATTCACCGCGTTTAGCATTAAAACGAATAATATCTTGAATATTACGAGGACTATTAAAAAAATCAGGTGGGTATTCTAGCATTTCAATAAATCGTTGATTCCAGCAAATGAGATTAAATTTTTTATCAAATACGCTGACCCCTTGCGAAACACTATTAATAATATTTTCCAGTAAAATAGTCCCTTCAAGTAAGGCATGTTTGGTCTTATGTAAATCAATCGATTTTTCGATACAATATTGTAAAAACTGATCGTTTAAATGGCGTTTATCGACATAATCAAAAATACCTTGGCGCATTAATTGCGTGGTATTGTGTTTTTTAATATTTTCCGAGAGCAATAACAAGGGTAAATTGGGTAAATTAGCTTCATTTTTTAATAAATTTAAAAAATGTGTATAATCATAGGATTGGATTTTGTCGGTTAATAAAATACAATGCAGTAAAATACAATGTGTTGTAGAATGCGTTTTTAAAATTTGTAGCCCTTGTTCGTAACTATTGGCATCGTAGATGTGATAATGATAATCGGTATTGGTTGTTAAATATTGATGATAGCGGTTTCGTTCTTGTCTATTGTCTTCAATAATCAAAATATTAATCGTCGACATTACGGATAACCACGCCAAAATAAAATCCCATACTTGAGTATAGAACAGATTTCAAAATATCCCAGTCTAGGAAAAACTTGCCCCGTAGTCTAGGAGTAGCCTGGAACGGAGCGAGCATGTAGCCTGGAACGGAGCGCAGCGGAGATCCAGGAAAGTCCAGTGAAAATTAATCCTATTTTTACCCTAAGAGATCCAGGAAAAACCATTAAAAAATTAATAATATTATCTATCAAAGATTGAACGGAATTAAGAAAAAGTTTTTTCTGTCGTCTCAGAATATTCGATATTTTCTAGGTGGGATCCTGGATCTTCGCTGCGCTCCGTTCCAGGCTACATGCTCGCTCCGTTCCAGGCTACGGCTGCTACGTGCTACATTGATAACGAATGCCGTGTTTGCGCATTTTTTCGATTAAGGTGGTGCGGCCGATTTCTAAATATTTAGCAGCAGTAGAGACATTCCCACCACATTCTTCTAGGGCTTGATGAATTAACGTTAATTCCGTTTCCAATAAACAATCTTTTAAATTTTTATGGGAAAATGTGAGTGGTAAAGTGGGCGAATTCGCTGAGAGGTGAGATGCTATATTATTATTCGCTGTCTTGGCACGATAGCGCGCGGGGATCTGCTGCTTCGAAATTACTTGCTGCGGATAGAGCACCGACATTTGCTCGATTAAATTACTCAGCTCGCGGATATTGCCTGGCCAAGCATAATCTTGCAATAATTCAATTGCACTCTGGTCAAATTCAACGACTGCAGTAGACTGATGAGAGAGTTTATGAATTAAATGATTCATTAAGAGCGGCAAATCTTCTAACCGTTCGCGCAAGGGTTTTAAATAGATCGGAAAAACATTCAGGCGATAAAATAAATCTTCACGAAATTGATTTTCAGCAATTGCCTGTTCTAAATTTTGGTGAGTGGCAGCAATAATTCTTACATCGACAACGAGACTTTTATTACTGCCAATTCGTTCAAAACAGCGTTCTTGTAATACGCGCAATAATTTAACTTGCATGGGTAGGGGCATATCGCCGATTTCATCTAAAAATAAACTGCCGCGATTGGCTAATTCAAAACGCCCTTGGCGGCGATTGATTGCGCCGGTAAAAGCACCTTTTTCATGACCGAATAATTCACTTTCCATTAAATCGGCGGGAATTGCCCCACAATTGACGGGCACGAAGGGATGGCTATTGCGTTTGGATAAACGATGAATACTCGAGGCGACCAATTCTTTTCCCGTACCCGATTCACCGAGAATTAAGACACTGGAGTCACTTTCGGCAACGCGTTTAATGGTGTCGCGTAATTCCTGCATCACACGAGAATCACCGACTAATTCGTCTAACATCAATTGAATGGTTGGTGTCATCCTTGTTACCCTCATACCTGGCGATTTTATTGTAGGATTCTAAATATACACTGTCAAATTTACGGACATTATAAAAATAATTTTGTCAAAAATCCGAAGCCTTGAATTAATTATAGTTGATTTTTCGCATTTTCAAGTGGATTTGGTATATACTGAACAAAGAAGAAGGCGAAAAGGGATTGACTATGTTTTACCGCTGGCTAAGTTGCACTCTGTTATTATTAATCGTTAATCTAGTGCACGCCCAAGAATTGCAAAGTCATGGATCCATTCAACAACAAGTCACGACCTTTCTTAAACAGCATATTAAAATTAATCCGCAACAAAAAATGACAATTGAACCGCAGGCAATTGATACCCGCTTACAATTACCGCACTGCAAAGAACGCTTACATATTTTTTTACCTTCCAGTTATCAACAAAATCAAGCCGTAAGAACGGTGGGTGTAAGTTGCAAACATCCCAAACCGTGGAGTATTTATATTTCTGTAAAAATAGCGATTACCTCACCTGTGGTGGTGTTAAAACGCAGTATTAATCGCGGAGAAAAAATCACAGAAGCCGATGTTATGCTGCAAGATTATGATATTAACCAATTACGTTTTGGCTATTTTAGCTCGCTCAACGCCGTTGACGGTATGATAGCCAAGCAAGCCATTTCCACGAATAGTGTGGTATTACCCCAACAAGTCGAAGCCGCTAAAATCATTAAACGTGGTCAATCTGTCATTATTGAAGCGCATGGTAATTCAGGCATTCACGTGGAAATGCGCGGTAAAGCCTTAGAAGATGGCGCGCTCAATCAACGAATACCAGTAATGAATCAGTCTTCAAAACGTACCATTGAAGCGGTTGTGGTCAATAAAAATCGGGTTCGCGTGCCCTTGTAAGCTGAAAAAAATCGCTATACTTAAATTTTGCGATCCATCAAAATAAAGTATTAAGGAATTGAACATTATTGCCGATAATTAAAATAGAGCACATAGACTTAAAACGATTGAATTTCATCGGCAACCAAGCCTAATAAAGAGTAGGCATCAACGAGGGTATAAGTGAGGATAATAGTATGGTGGATAGAATAAATCGCACAGGGGCTAATCCCCCGATATTTAATCATCCCAAGGGGACCAAAGAAGCGGGGTCAAATCCCACCTCGTCAACACCGATGCAGCGCACTGAAAAGGGCGAGCAAGTCGATGTTTCCGACAGATTGCAAACGGTGATCACCAAATTAATTGCAGAAGCACCACCCGCGGAAGATGTGGCTAAAATTAAGGAAATTCGTCAGGCCCTCGCCGATGGCACCTATGAAGTCGATCACGATAAAATCGCTTCAGAATTATTAATGGAATATTTTACCTCGGATGTTACAGAAGGTAGTGATCATGAGTCTAAATCATCCTGATTTATTGGCCCTATTCGATACGATTAAAGTGGCCACGGAAAATATGAATCAAGTACTAGCCGATGAAACCGAGGCTATCCGTAAAGCCGATTTAGACGCCATGACCGAGGTCACGGAAATCAAAAAATCGCATTTAGATACCTTGCAACAAGCGCAGCAAGCCTTATATCAAGCAATTAATTTTGATGATCAACAAAATATTTCCGTCACCGTAGCCATTGAACACGTTATCAACCAAGCAGCACCCGCTGAACGCAGCCGTTTATTTGCGAGATGGAACGATGTTCGTCAACTCTTAGCTAATTGTTATCGGCAAAATGCCATTAATGGCAATGCAATTAATGTCAATTTAAATCACATGTATGCTATCATGCGTAGTATTCGTCGCGTCGATGAAAATAGCTTAACCTATAACGGCTTAGGAAAATTAGGTTAACGTCTTTCTCGGCATCTTCTGTCGTTTTCTTTTCGGATAATTGATTGTTTTTATTTATAATCACGGTAAAATGATTGCAGACTTAACCTAATTTGGCATAAGCTTTGCATATTCAAATAGAGTACGCAATCACGATGGATTGATCATTTGAGTGATAATAAATGGATGACTTACTATCGAACGAAGAAATTGATGCCTTAACGGCGAACAACGACGGTGATTCTCTTGTCCGTGGTGGCGTCGAAGATAATTTCGAATTAGTTGATTTCACCAATGCTCATAATAAAACTCTAATGAGTTTTCCAGGGTTTAATTCCTTAAACGAAGTATTTGCCTTGGAAGCAGGCACCGCGTTATCAAAATTCCTGCGTCGTCCGTTAACGGTTACTGCACGTGCGCCGAAGCTTATGACCTACAGCGACTATATTGCCAGCATTGAATATCCCACCTCATTTAATTTAATTGAATTTTCCAATCAACACAGCATGGCATTTGTTCAAGTCAGCGCCGGCATGTTGGCTATTTTTATTAATTATTTATTTGGTGGCATGTATGCCGATGAAGTGAAAGTGTCTAAACAATTTGGCAAAATGGAAGAGCGGATCACTTGCCGAATTATTAATACGATTTTAGATATGTTTGTGGCGGTTTGGCGCGATATTGAACCTTTTGTTTATACGATATTGCAACCCATGCTCAAACCCAATCCCATTAATTTATTAAACGAAACCGATCGCTTACTGATCTGTGGTTACACCATTCGCCTTGAACAAAAACAATTGTATTTTGAACTGGCTTTAGAAGCTTCATTATTAGAACGTTTAAAACCTGCCATTCGTAACAGCAGTTTGCGCAATATTAACGTCAAAGAAGAACGCGTCTGGCGAAAAAAATTATATGAAAATGTTTTAGACATAGAATTTGAATTATTAACTCGTTTTCCTTACATGAAAATTAAATTCGAAGAATTAGTGAATTTAAAAGTAGGGGATGTGATTGCGCTGGATAATCCCACTTTTGTCAATGTATTTTTAGACGATATGAAAGTTTATCATGCCAGTTGTGGTTCGGCGAACGGGTCACGGGTTATTGAAATTCTTGAACAAATTAAACTTTAAAGGGTAGCGTTATGGCAAATGAAGGCAAACTCGATTCAGGTGATGGCAGTGAAGTGTTATCTGCCGATGAATTGCAAAATTTAAATATTGACATGTTCTTAGATGTGAACATGACTCTTTCCGCAGAAGTCGGGCGTACGCGAATTAAATTAAAAGATTTATTAAGTCTATCGAAAGGTTCTGTGGTCGAATTAAACAAATTATCGGGCGATCCGATTGATATAATGGCCAATGGAAAATTAATTGCCTATGGTGAAGTCGTTTCGGTGGGAGGGAAATACGGTATTCGCATTACCTCCATTGCGAGCAAGCGTGATCGCATTAAACAATTTAAAGATGATTACTGAGGATAATATGAAATCGTTTTTTTTATTAACCGTATTATTTATCACCGAGCAGGTTTATGCGAGTGAGCCTAAATTAAATTTAGCCTCTACGGATTTTGGCGCAGGTAAAATTATTCAAGCATTTATTATGCTGATTTTTATTATAGCCTTAATTTTAATTTTAGCCTTTTTTTTAAAACGTTCGGTACTATATCGTGGTGCTGCCACCGGTAATTTAAAAATTATTTCTACGTTGCCATTAGGAACCAAAGAACGCATAGTCTTAATTCAAACTCAAGAAAATAAACTGTTAGTGGGGGTCACAGCCCACTCTATACGCACGTTACACGTATTTAATCAAAAACAGGATGTGGAGTAAGAGGTGAAAAAGCTCAGTTTGTTTCTGTGTAAACGCCCAGCACGGCCGATGCTCATCGCAATTTTGATCAGTGTCACTGCGTTATTACTGATATCTCAGAGCTTTGCTGCCATCCCCGATGTCACAGCACTTACCGTTAAAACAGCCAGTGATGGAGGCACCACGTATTCTGTTAGCCTTAAAATCTTAGGATTAATGACATTACTGATGGTCTTGCCCGCCTTACTAATGACCATGACGTCTTTTACTCGTATCATTATCGTTTTATCCATTTTACGCCAAGCCTTAGGCATGCCGAGCGTGCCCACCAATCAAATTTTAATTGGCTTGGCTTTATTTTTAACCTTATTTGTGATGTCGCCGATTTTTACCCAAGTCAATCAACAAGCGATTCAACCGCTGATGCAAAATCAAATTTCAGAACAACAAGCCTTAGATCGTGCACTAATGCCTTTTCGAAAATTTATGTCCGCGCAAACCCGCAGCGATGATTTAAAATTATTTTTAGATCTCTCTCGTCAAGGTCCCGTCAAAAATATTAATGAAGTACCATTTTACGTACTCATGCCAGCCTTTTTAACCAGTGAATTAAAAACCGCGTTTCAAATTGGCTTTATTTTATTTATTCCTTTTTTAATTATCGATTTAGTGGTGGCCAGTGTCTTGATGTCGATGGGGATGATGATGCTAGCACCACCGATTGTGTCACTTCCCTTTAAAGTGATGCTATTTGTCATGGTTAATGGTTGGGTATTAATCATTGGTACGCTGGCGCGAAGTTTTGGGCCAACCTAATATACCGCTCGCCAATGAAGATGCGGGGAGTCGGAGACTAAGTCGCAGGCGAGCGGTATAAGTGCGTTCGCTAAGCTTTCGCAAAAAAAGAGGAAAAATAGGGCGTGTTGACAATTCGCTATGCTGAGACGTAGCTTGTTGATTTTTGAGCACTAGCGCGCAGTTTACACGAAGTAAATGAGCAGCGGAGCACAAAAAATCAACGAGATACGGCCAGCAGAGTAGAATTGTCAACACGCCCTAGGTGTTTATTAGGATAACTCGCTTCGATAATCAGTGAAAATTTCTAACCCTAGATTTTGACTTCAGCCGCATCTTGACGTGCGTTGGGTATAGCTCCTTCAAAATCTCCAATATTTATTATCAACAACCGATTTTTTGATGCAAGCGCTGTCAAAAAACCACACAGTGAAAACCCAGTCGTCAAAATCTCAATCATCAAATCGACGAACACGCCTAGAAAATTGACAGGCAAGTTTATACACTGACTCTAAGTTACGCATTCTAGGTGGAAATTTTTTACCGAAAAAATTTGCTTATTGGCGTAATTATTGCTTTATTTATAGATAGGGTAACCAATTTAATAAGGATATCAACGATGAAACATAGGGATGTATTGATTATTGACAATGATTTATCATTTGTGAACGATTTGACAGTGAACCTCAACCAAGTGGGGCTTGCGCCACAACATGTCAAAACTCTGAATCTCGCTCTCGAGTTAATTCAACAAGAAACACCGGAGATTATTATCAGTCTCGATGAAATCGACGGTAATTCTATTCAAGACTTAATTCACAAAATTAAACGCGCAGCACCTGAGTCGAGTTTATTACTAGTAGGGCACAGTGCAACACCAGAAGCTTCCGTGCAACAAGCTGTGATGGCGATTAAGCAAGGGGCGCATCAATATTTTTTGAAAGAACATGCCAGCAAACAATTAATAGAACATATTCAACAACTGATTAAAGAACGTCAACAATCGAGTATTCTTGTTGATCCTAATAATCGCGATGTGTTAGCACAAGCACAAGCCATCGCCAAGCGCAAAGAGCCTATTTTAATTCAAGGTGAAGATCTGAAAAGTAATACGATTTTAGCGCAATACATTCATGACTATTCAGCGCATTCATCACATCCTTTAATTATCTGTAATTGTTCGCTGCATTCTGAAGAGGATCTCAAGGAGTTATTGCTAGGCAATCCGTCCACGCCTAATTCTACTAATTTAATTACCAATGCCAAAAATGGTACGTTAGTCTTTGAAGCCATCGATGCATTACCCATGGGGATGCAAAAAGAATTAATTATTATGTTGAATAAATCGAATCACGATTTACCTCGCATCATCGCCACAACCACCACAACGCTAAAAGAAAAAGTCGCAAAAAAAGAATTTAATGAAGATCTTTATTATTATTTGAATGTATTAACGATTAATAGCTTACCGTTAAGCGAAAGACCTTTAGATATTATCCCGCTAGCCGAATATTTGCTAAAAAGTTTAGCGAAATCGCAGCACACCACTTGGTCACGTTTAACGCCAGCCGCTCAACAAAAATTAATGCAATATCAATGGCCAGGTAATGCTAAAGAACTGGAAAATACTCTACAGCGTGCTATGTTATTAAGTGATTCTGAGCTAATTGATGAAAAACACATTACCATTGAAAATTATAAACTCAATGAAAATATTCAATTTTCTTTAACATTGGATATTAAACAACATGAGTATCAACTCATTTTAAGCACGTTAGAAAAAACTCAAGGAAGTCGCAAGCAAACTTCGCAATTACTGAATATTAGCCCAAGAACCTTGCGTTATAAATTAGCGAGAATGCGCGAAGAAGGTTTTAATATTCCCTTATCAAAACGCCAAGCATCGATTAATCCACAGCTGAATGCAATGGAGTAAATGCCATGAGTGCTATCGATTCACAAATTTCATCGACTGCATTTAAAAGCGCCAGGGATGATATGTTGAATGAAGCGCGGCAAATGGTGGAAAAAATGCGGCGAATTTCCGGTAGTCATGAACAAGGAGTTTCACCCATCAGTGAAACTCCTACCGGTGAATTTGCCAAAGTATTTAAAGATGCAATTGGTGAAGTGAATACCAGCCAAACCACATCAACGAATTTAATCAAAGCGTATGAACTTGGTGACAAGAATGTCTCTCTAACAGAAGTAATCCTAGCTGTGCAAAAAGCCCGTGTGGCATCACAGCTCACTTTAACCGTGCGTAATCATTTGATTGAAGCCTATCAAACAATCATGAATATGCCAGTTTAACATGAGGTGAAGTGATGGCAGAAAATCCAGGTAATTTAACCAACATGGCGCGAGGCTTTAATATGCTGCCGTTTTTGCGTCAGGTGGGATTATTGCTGGGATTAGCCGCCAGTATTGCCCTTGGTTTTGCCATGGTATTGTGGTTGCAAGAACCAGATTACCGCCCGCTCTACAGCAATTTAAGCTTAGCCAGAACCGGCGAAGTCGTCGAAACACTGCAAGCCTCTAAAATTCGCTATCGTCTTGATCCTGAAAATGGCACGGTCTTTGTGCCTGCCGATAAATTGGCAGAAGCGCGCTTGAAATTAGCCTCGGCGGGATTATCAGAAGGCGGTGGATTAGGATTTGAATTACTCGATAAAGCCAGTGGTATCGGCATTAGTCGATTCATGGAAAACGCCCAATACAAAAGAGCACTGGAAGGTGAACTTGCAAAAACCATCGCCACAATTAAAGGGGTACGATCAGCGCGAGTTCATTTGGCCATCCCCACACAATCGGCATTTTTAACAGAACAAGTGCAACCGAAAGCCTCAGTGATGATTAATCTCGCTGCCGGCTATCGCATGGAAAAAGAGCAGGTGGACGCCATAGTGCGCATGGTCGCATCCAGCATTACCGGTTTGAATCCGTCACAAGTCACTGTCGCCGATCAATTTGGGCGATTATTAACGCTAGACGATGGATCGCAACTCGCACAAACGCGTGCGCAATTTGAATATCAACAACAATTACAACGCGATTATGAACGAAAAATTGAAACTCTCTTAACACCCTTGGTCGGTGCCGGAAAAATCCAAGCCAAAGTGGCCGCAGAAATTGATTTTAAACATCAGGAAATCACCAAAGAATCCATTAATCCTAATGATAAAGCTGTCTTAAGTGAGCAAACGGTTTCAGAAAAATCATCAGGCTCAGGAGCAGGTGGTGTGCCAGGCGCCCTGGCAAATGCCGCTCCGCAAGGAGGTGCTGGTGCTGCCGGTGGTGCTGAACAAAATAGTCGTAATCAATCGATTAAAAATTATGAAGTAGGAAAATCCATCGAATATTCTAAAGATCATAGCAGTAATATTAAACGATTAACTATTGCAGTCGTTATCGATGAAGCCGTTAAAGTGGATAAAGATGGCAAAGAAACACGCACACCACTCGATAAAGAACAATTAGAAAAAATCAGTGATCTTATTAAATATGCGATTGGTTTTAGTGAAGAACGGGGCGATAAATTAAGCGTGGTCAATAGTGCATTTCAACCACCAGAAAAATTTGCAGAAGTACCACCGCTACCGTTTTGGGAACAAGCTTGGTTTTGGGATATTGTGAAAAAATCATTGGGCGCATTATTCGTATTAATTTTAGCACTTACTATTTTGCGCCCGATATTAAAATCGCTCGCTAAAAAAGGTGCTGAATTACCGCCGCTGCCACCAGCGGGTAATCGCATGAATATTCCGCCGACCATGCAAGGCATGATGCAAAATCCATATGATGGTTTTAATCTCGACACCATGAATTCCGCAGAATTAATGCGATTAAAAGGGGAGCAAATTAATTCTATTAAAAATATGGTAGGCCAAGATCCTTCGCGAGTGGCAGCGGTCATGCAAAATTGGATTGGAGATAAATAATGGCATCCGATGATAAAATGGCTCATCAAGCAGCGATTTTACTCATGAGCATGGGCAAGGAAGGTGCGTCTGAAGTATTAAAAATGCTCACGCCCAAACAAGTTGAAAAAGTGATTGCCGCCATGCAAGCGCTAGAAGATGTCAGCGAAAAAGATATGGTCGAAACTTTAAATAATTTTCTCACTGAGTCGAATGATAAAACTGGCATGGCACTGAATGCTAAAACCTATATTAAAGACGCTTTAGTCGATGCCGTAGGCGAAAGAAAAGCCAGTTCACTCTTAGATAAATCTCGTTTAGAAGAAAAAGCAGAAGTGTTAGACTCGTTAAATTGGCAACCGGCACAAGTCATTGCTGATTTACTACAACATGAACATCCCCAAGTCATTACCATTATTTTTACTTATTTAGATGAAGAAAAAGCCGCCAATGTATTAGAATTTTTACCACGTGGTTTAACCTCTGAAGTAGTAAAACGTTTATCGCATATTGGACCCATTTCTCCGATTGCCCTAGATGAATTAGAAAAAATGCTGGAATCGGTGATGCTTAATAGTGTGAATTTCCGTGAACTGCCACTCGGTGGCGTCGATACCGCCGCAAAAATTATTAATCATTTAAATAGTGATTTAGAAAATGAAGTCATGAGTCATATTAATGAATTTGATCAACAACTTTCTGAAAAAATTCGCGATAGGATGTTCCCATTCGATAAATTAACTGCCATCGATGATCGCAGTTTGCAAACTTTATTACGCGAAATTTCAAGTGACGTCTTAGCGGTGGCATTAAAAGGTGTGGATGAAAAAGGCCGCGAAGTATTTTTGCGCAATATGTCTGGGCGTGCCGCTGATATGTTACGCGATGATCTCGAAGCCATGGGGCCTGTACAGTTAAGCAAAGTAGAAGCCGCGCAAAAAGAAATTGTCAATATCGCGCAAAAATTAGGTAAAGAGGGCACCATCATGTTGAATTCTGATTCGGGCGATATGGTGATGTAAAAAATTAAGCCGATATAAATTGGCAGTAACGATGATAAACACTACGGGTATGAGGGTAACATGAAAGTCATTCTCAGTGAAAATTTAGCGGATATTGAACGTTGGGTGTATCCTGATTTAACCAGTCGTGGCAAACTATTTGAACGCACGGATAAAACCACGCGCACATTATCCAATGCCGAATTAAATGGCGATCAAACGGTGCAAGTCGAGTATGGAAAAGAAGTTTTCGATCGCGCGCAAAAAGATGGTAGGGAGGCGGGTTATCAACAAGGGATTAAGCTTGCTAAAGAAGAAGCTTACGCGCAAGCGTTAATGGAAGCCAATGCTAAATATGAAAGCGCTTGGCAAGAAAAAATAAAAATATTAAATCATTTATTAGAAAAATTAGCCGAACCTTTAAAATTAATTGATGAAGAAGTTGAAAATAATTTACTCGCACTGGTAATTGAATTAACGAGACGTCTTTATTTAAACGAACTGCAAATTAAACCCGAACAAATTTTAACGATCATTCGTAAAGCTGCTAGTGCTTTACCCATCACGGCAACCAATATTAAGCTTTATGTTAATCCTGACGATATGGCTTTAATAAAAGAAGTATTAAAAGGCGAACAGTATCAACATATCGAAGCCGATGCTAATTTAGCGCGCGGCGATTGCCGTTTTAAAGCCGAGGGTGCCGAAGTGGATGCCACCTTTGAAAAACGCTTAGATAATATTACTCAGCAGGTATTTAAAGATGTCAATTCATAAAAAAACCGTAAATCTTGCCGAACGTCTGGCAGCGTATACCAAACAACTGAATGAAGTTGAAGATGTTCGTATCGAAGGAACGCTAACAAGAGTCGTGGGTTTAAAATTAGAAGCCATTGGTTTTTCAGCACCACTCGGATCAAAATGTTTAATTCAGACGGTGAATAAAAAATATTTAGAAGCTGAAGTGGTGGGATTTTCTGACAACATTATTTATTTAATGACATCTGATACCACTCATGGTGTTTCACCCGGTGCGAAAGTCATACCAACGGGCAATATTACCCAAGTTGCAGTGAGTGAAGAATTATTAGGACGAGTATTAGATGGTAGCGGTAATCCTTTAGACGGTGGTAGCGACATTAGAGCCATTGCCCATTATCCCTTAATGGGTGAAGTGATGAATCCTCTACAACGTCACATGATCGAAAATCCTTTAAATGTGGGTATTCGAGCCATTAATGCCTTATTAACGATTGGGCTTGGACAACGCATCGGCTTATTTGCAACCAGTGGTGTGGGTAAAAGTATGTTATTAGGTATGATGACCAAATATACCTCGGCTGATGTGATTGTGGTGGGATTAATTGGTGAACGTGGACGCGAAGTAAAAGAATTTATTGAACATATTTTAGGTGCAGAAGGTATGAAGCGCGCAGTGGTCATCACCGCACCTGCCGATACCTCACCACTGATGCGCGTGCATGGCGCACTACGCGCCACGGCAGTGGCAGAATATTTTCGCGACCAAGGTTATCAAGTATTATTATTACTCGATTCACTCACCCGTTTTGCTCAAGCCCAGCGAGAATTATCATTATCGATTGGCGAACCTCCGGCAACACGCGGGTACACGCCTTCGGTATTTGCTAAATTATCGCAATTAGTGGAACGCGCAGGAACCGCAGCCAAAGGTCATGGCTCAATTACCGCATTTTATACGGTACTCACTGAAGGTGATATGGAAAACGATCCGGTGGCGGAATCCGCCCGTGCGATTTTAGATGGGCATATTGTCTTATCAAAAGAATTAGCCGATTCAGGGCATTATCCTGCAATCAACATTGAAACGTCAATAAGCCGCGTCATGCAAAATGTCACTAACGAACAACATCGGCAAGCCGCAATCGTCTTTAAATCACTGTATTCGCGCTATATGCAAAATCGCGACTTAATTAAAATGGGCGCCTATGCAGCTGGATCGGACCCAGAATTAGAAATTGCGATTAAATTATTCCCGAAATTAACCGATTTTTTAACTCAAGGATTTCAAGAAAGTGTGAATTTTGCCGATAGCTTGCAACAGCTCTTAACCTTAATCAACAGTCTACCTTCTAAGAGTGATCCTTCATCCTTAAATCCACTACAAACTCATTACGGTTATGGTAAAGCGAATAATGAGGTATCAACATCATGAAAACGGATCATAAACGCAAATTGGAACGCATTAATAAAGTAATAGACTTAGCTCGGCGCAAAGAGCAAGAGCAAGCTAAAGTAGTGCAACGTATTGCTAAACATTATGAACAAGAGTTACAAAAATTAAATCAATTACGCCAGTATCAAGCGGACTATACCAGTCCGCAGGCTCGACAAAAAGTTAATCGTAGTCAAATTGGCATGTTTCAAAATTATCAAGCATTTGTCGGCAAGATTAATTCAACCATTGTTTCGCAAGAAGCGAAACTCACCGATATTGAACAACGACTCGCCAAACAACGCCATATTTTAGCAAAACTGAATTTAAAAACGGCTTCATATCAAAATCATTATCAAAAACAAAAGCAAATTATTGAGCAAAAAATCGAAAATCATGAACAATTTCTTGCAGATGAATTATACTCAGCCAGTCGACGCAACCACAAGGATAGATAAAATGGATTCAGGTGTAATTATTGATGTCTTCCGACAAATGTTGTATTTGGTGGTCATGGGAGTCAGTATTATTGTTATCCCCGGGCTGATTGTGGGTTTAATTGTCGCCATTTTTCAAGCAGCGACACAGATTAACGAAATGACCTTAAGCTTTTTGCCAAAACTGGTCATCACCATTATGGTCATAGCCTTCTTAGCCCCGTGGTTAGTGCATTATTTAAGTGAATATATTGAAACCCTCATTTCAGATATTCCCTATATGATTAGGTGAGGCATGCAAGAATATTTAATTTTAATGTTAACCTTACTACCCACCTTCTTTTTAGCGTTGGTGCGGGTGAGCAGTTTTATTTTTGCGTCGCCTTTTTTCTCCAATACTGCCATTCCTGCGCGCATTCGCGCATTATTATCCCTCTTGATTACTGTTGTCATTTTGCCATTTATTCCTCCTATTCAAGATCTCAATTTAGCCTCAATTGACGGATTTATTTTAATTAGCGAACAAATTATTTTAGGATTAGCCGTGGGTTTTACCTTGCGAGTAGTGTTTGAAATTTTAATTTTAAGTGGGCAAATTATTGCGTATCAAACGGGGTTAGGCTTTGCCACCATCATCAATCCATTAAGCGATATTTCGGTACCCATGGTCAGTCAAATTTACATTCTTGCCACTACTTTAATATTTATTGCCTTAAATGGTCATTTGATGATTATTAAACTGCTTGCCAGTAGTTTTCATACCATCCCCTTAACCAATAGTGGTTTATCGGCGTTGCAATTTGAAACTCTGATAAACTTTACCAAAATTCTATATGCCAGTGCTGTTTCCATTTCTTTACCAGCAATTATTTCGATTTTAGTGGTTAATTTTGCTTTTGCGGTGATGACCAGTACTGCGCCACAATTAAATATTTTCAATATTGGTTTTCCCATTACGCTTATCATGGGCTTATTTATTATTTATGTTAGCTTTAGTGGTGTAATGGATCATTCACAAGAATTAATTCAAGAAAGTTTTACTACCGTTAACATCCTTTTACATAGGTAAATCCATGGCAGAGAGTGACGATAGCGAAGAAAAAACACAGGAGGCGACACCCAAGCGCAAACAAGAGTTGCGCGAAAAAGGTGAGGTGCCGCGATCGCGCGATTTAAATCGCATCATTGTGCTATTCGTAGGCGCTGCTTGTTTATGGTTAGTGAGTAATAATTTTTATTCAGCTTTCCAAGAAGTCGCGGTAAAAACATTTGATTTAACGCCGCAAGAAATGTTCGATCCGAGCATCATGTTAACACGGTTTGCTAGTTGTCTTTATATTTTAGGTATGAGCTTATTACCCTTTTTTGCTATTTTATTTGTTATTGTTATTTTTTCACCTGCATTATTAGGAGGCTGGGTATTTAGTGCTAAATCTCTAGCATTTAAAGGCGAACGCTTAGATCCTATCAAAGGCATAGGCCGAATATTTTCATTAAGAAGTTTGGTTGAGCTATTAAAATCCATTGCAAAATTTATAGTGATTGCAGGAGGAGGAATTTTAGTTCTCTATATTTATTTTCATTCAATGATTAATCTCGATAAATTACCTGTTGAGCAGGGTATTACTCAAGGAATGGAATTATTATTTCAAGGGTTTATATTAATTTCTGCAACTTTAGTGATTATTGTGTTATTTGATGTGCCTTATCAAATTTGGGAATATTTGCGTAAGTCAAAAATGTCGATAAAAGAATTAAAAGATGAATCGAAAGAAACTGAAGGTAATCCTCAGCTTAAACAAAAAATTCGCGAAACCCAACAACGCATGTCCGAAAAACGGATGATGCAAGCGCTGCCCAAAGCTAATGTCGTCATCACCAACCCTAACCACTATGCCGTTGCATTAATGTATGATCAAGATAAAGAAGGTGCACCTAAAGTGGTGGCAAAAGGGGTTGATTTTCTAGCAGAGAAAATTAAGGAAGTTGCCAAAGAACATAAAATTACCATTGTTAGTATTCCACCGCTGGCGCGGGCGATTTATTATAGTACGGATCTAGACGCAGAAATTCCTCAAGGGTTATATTTAGCAGTCGCCAAAGTTTTGGCTTATGTTTATCAGTTGAAACATTATGTGGCGGGTTTTAGTGCAAAACCCCAGGCGCCCAAAGCCAGTGAGTTAAAAATTCCGCAAGAATTGCAACGCGAATAACGTAGGGAAATTATGGAAGAAGGGATAATCGATAAATTTAAAGTAATTGCGCAGGGAAACTTAGGAACGCCCTTGCTGATTATTGTTATGTTACTTACGATGATTTTACCCGTTCCAACTTTTATGTTGGATATGCTGTTTACCTTTAATATTACGCTATCATTAATCATTATTACCACCTGTATTTATATCACGCGCCCGTTGGATTTTAGTATTTTTCCCACGGTCATTTTAATCGCCACGTTATTACGGTTAACTCTCAATATTGCCTCGACTCGTGTCGTCTTACTCCATGGTCATGAAGGTCCCGATGCGGCAGGGCAGGTGATCCATGCCTTTGGCACGGTATTAATTGGCGGAAATTTCACCGTTGGTATAGTAGTATTTGCGATTTTAGTCATTATCAATTTCGTGGTGGTGACAAAAGGTGGTAGCCGTATTTCAGAAGTCAGCGCACGCTTCACCTTGGATGCTATGCCGGGTAAACAAATGGCAATTGACGCGGATTTAAGTGCGGGTTTAATTTCGCAAGATGAAGCGAAACAACGTCGTGCTGAAGTGTCACAAGAGGCCGATTTTTATGGGGCGATGGATGGTGCCAGTAAATTTGTACGTGGTGATGCAGTTGCTGGCATATTAATTTTATTTATCAATATTATTGGTGGGCTGGCTATTGGGATTGCCGATCATGGTATGCCATTTAAGAGTGCCTTAGAAACCTATGCCTTATTAACCGTGGGTGATGGTTTGGTTGCGCAAATTCCTTCGTTACTCTTATCTACAGCAGCGGCCATGATGGTGACACGCGTTTCATCTAAACAAGACATGTCCAGTCAAGTTGTTCGTGAACTCATCACCAATCCCAAGCCCTTAGCAATTTCTGCTGGCGTATTAGGCTTATTAGCAATCATTCCTGGCATGCCACATATTGTATTTGCCTTACTCAGTTTAATTTCAGGAGCAGGTGCTTATTATCTTTCGCGGCAAAATGAAATTAAAGCCTTTCGTGAGCAATTAATGGAAGCTAATAAAGAAAATCAACAGCAACAACAAATAAATGAAAAGCAACAACCTCCAGAAGAAAAAGAATTAGATTGGAAAGATGTGAGCACCATCGATATGATCCGTTTGGAAATTGGTTATCGATTAATTAATTTAATTGGTGCAAAAAAAGATGGGCCATTAGTCTCACGAGTAAAAGGCGTGAGAAAAAAACTTTCACAAGATTTAGGATTTTTAATTCCAACCATTCATATAAAAGATAATTTAGATTTACCCCCTACTAATTATCGTATTATCGTATTAGGTGTAAATTATGGAGAAGCTGAAATTATGGTCGATAGGCTTCTCGCCATCAACCCAGGTCAAGTGTTTGGCAAAATTGAGGGAAAAATAACCCGTGATCCCACCTTTAATTTAGAAGCGATATGGATCCGCGAAAGTCAACGTAACGAAGCGCAAAGTTTAGGGTATACCGTCGTTGATCCTGGTACAGTGATAGCCACGCATTTAAATCAAATTTTACAAGAAAATGCGGCTGAATTATTAGGACACGAAGAAGTGCAAAAACTATTAGATCGCTTAGAAACAGTCGCACCCAAATTAGTAGAAGCCTTGACTCCCGCCGGTGGAATTTCTTTGAGTACGATTGTGAAAGTCCTCAAAGAATTATTGCGGGCCAACATTCCCATTGTTGATATTCGTTCTATTTGTGAAGCGATTATTGCAGCCAGTCAACGCACGCAAAATGTTAAAGAGATTACCGCTTCCGTGCGTGTAGCCTTAAAGCGCATGATCTATCAACGTTTATTTGGCAGTGAAAAAACTGCCGATATTATTACGCTCGATCCTGGGTTAGAACAAATTATGTTGCAATCGGCAAAAATTAATGATCCCAGTGAAGATTTATCGGCAAATAATTTAGGGCTGGAGCCAAATCTTGCGGAGCGCGTTTTTGTCGAATTAGCCCACACCGAACAACAATTATCAACTCAAAGCAAACCTGCTGTACTCGTGGTTTCACCAATTTTACGAGAAAAACTAGAATCCTTTACTAAGCACAGTATTCCAGGTTTAACGGTTTTATCGTATCAGGAAATTCCCGACGATAAACAAATTAATGTCCTTGCTGTGATTGGACAACCAACAGGAAGATGAAGATGAAAACGAAAACTTTTTTTGCGGCTAGCATGCGTGAAGCACTGAATAAAGTAAAAGAAGAATTTGGTAGTGAAGCCATTTTGTTGGAACAACAGGAAGTTCCTGGCGGTATTGAATTAAAAGCCGGAATACATGAAGCCACTGTGACTGAGAATCATGAAGAGCTCTATCATCCTGCTAAAATTATTGCGAGCGATGAAAGCCCCAGTGATGATCCTATTGAAGTGCGCGATTTTATTTTAAAACATACTAAGTTGACACCTATCGAACCAGAAATACTCGTGGAAAATAAACCATCTTCAGCCGATCCACAATTAATCACTGAAATTTTTAATGAGTTAAAAGAATTGCGTTATGCACTACAGTATCAAACCTCACAATTTGTTACGCAACAAAATTTTGAGCGTAATCCTTATCACGGATTATTGTATCGAAAATTATTTCATTTAGGCTTTCATCGTAAAGTGTGTCGTCAAATTTGTGCCGGTATTAATTACGAACAAAATTTTCAAAACGTTTGGGAAGACGCATTACAACATCTAGAAAATTTGATCAGTATTGATGATATTGATTTATTAGAGAAGGGCGGAGTGGTGGCATTAATTGGTCCCACAGGGGTAGGAAAAACCACGACAATTGCTAAATTAGCCACACGTTTTTGCTTAGAACATCATCCCAATGATTTAGTATTAATTACCACCGACTCTTATCGCGTTGCAGGACGAGAACAATTATTTACTTATGGTCGTTTATTAGGTGTGCCAGTGGAGGTGGTCAATGATGGACGTGAATTAAATCAAATACTCAATCACTATCGCGAAAAAAAATTAATTCTAATTGATACTGCTGGAGTCAGTCAGCGTGATAATATTAATCTGGCTAAAAACATTGAATTATTATCAAGCACTGAACACACTATTCGAGCTTATTTAACGCTAACAGCCACGAGTCAAATTAATGTGTTAAATGAAATCGTTGATGCGTTTAATACCACCAATTTGGCGGGATTAATGGTAACCAAACTGGATGAAAGCACTCAGCTTGGCGCTATTATCAGCGCGGCCATTTTACATCATTTAAATTTAACCTATTTTAGTACAGGTCAGCATGTACCAGAAGACTTACAACAGTTTTCAAAATCACAACTTATTAAACTTCTCGTACAATCTAGTGAAGCCCCAGAAGGTGAACAACCCGAAGAGAATTTTTTAATTGCTGGAGAAGATTATTATGAATCAAAATAATGAATTCGATATACTTTCTCCGGCGCGGAGTGCTGAATTAAAGCCGGTAAAAGTCATTGCCATTTCTGGCGGCAAAGGTGGTATTGGTAAAACCAATATTGCCTTGAATTTATCAATAGCACTGTCGCAATTAAAACAACAAGTCTTATTATTAGATGCAGATTTAGCCTTATCGAATGTCGATGTTTTGCTAGGGATTAAAGTTCGGCGTAATTTACAAGATGTTTTAAGTGGGCGTGCGCAATTAGAAGATATTATTATTCGTGGTCCTCATGGTGTGTTAATTGCGCCTGCAACCACGGGAATTTCAGCTATGGCAGAATTAAGTTTAACAGAACAAGCCAGTATCATTCATGCCTTTTCTACTTTACGCTACGATGTCGATGTTATGTTGATTGATACTGCGGCAGGAATTTCCGCTAGCGTCTTAAATTTTACTCACGCCGCGCAAGAAGTCGTGGTAGTGGTGTGTAACGAACCCACTTCAATTACGGATGCTTATGCCCTCATTAAAGTGTTGTCACGACAATATGGAATTCAACAATTTCAAATTTTATCGAATATGACGCATCAATCCGATGAGGGAAAAATGATCTATAATAAATTACGGAAGGTCAGCGATGAATTTTTACAAGTAAGCTTGCAATATCTTGGTGCGATACCCTATGATGATCATGTGCGTTTAGCCGTGCGACATCAACGTCCATTCTTGGATGAATTTCCAACCTGTCGCGCCGCACTGGCGCTTCGCCATATTGCAAAACAAATTTATGACTGGAAAACACCGCTTAATGCAACGGGACGAATGAGTTTTTTCTTTGAGCGGTTACTACAAACGGGAACGCAGGTGGTACGATGACGGATATTGAGTTATATAAAAAAACAGCTCAACCAGCCATAAATATCGAAGATTACGTCGAAAAATATGCCTATATCGTAAAACGCAATGCCTATCATTTATTATCTCGTCTCCCCAAAAGCGTGCAAGTCGAAGATTTAATTCAAGCAGGAATGATTGGATTAATTGAAGCAGCGCAACGTTTTGATCCCAGCAAACAAGTGACTTTTGAAACCTATGCCAATATTCGTATTCGCGGTACGATGTTGGATGATTTACGTAAATCCAGTTGGATGCCACGCTCAGTTCATCATAACATGCGTAAAATTGCTGAGGCGATCCACAAAATTGAAAATGAAACGGGACAAGAAGCTCAAACCAAAGACATTATTAAAGAATTAGGTGTTGATATCGATACCTATTCTGAAATGGCGGGAGCAGCACAGGCTAATGAATTATTCAGTTTTGAAGATTTGCATGAAGATAATTTAAATTTCGAGCAGGATTCTGCTGATCCGTATGAGGAAACCCAAAAATTGGAAATACATGGACATTTAAAAGATATTTTAAAAACGTTACCCGATCGCGAGCAAGCCGTATTGAGTTTTTATTATAGCGATCGCTTACGTTTTAAAGAAATAGGCGATGTCTTAGGCATTGGTGAAGCACGGGTGTGCCAAATACACGGACAAGCATTGGCGCGTTTACAATCACGCTTAAAAAAATATGTTCAGCAACGAGAGTAGAAATCATGGAATGGATTAACAGTGTCTTTTATTACTGGCTAAATATTGGAGCGTTCAGCCAATTTATTTTTGATTTTTTAATGATAGCCAGTATCGTTTTATTATTAGTCATGTTAGTCACCTTATTATTATCTCAACATGCTAAGCAATTATCACTCCACCAACAACAAACCGAACTTCTCCAGCATCTCCAAGAACAAAGCCAACGTCAACAAGAAGCGATCACTAAATTACATAAACGATTTAATTTAACTGAAATGGCATTAACCGATTATCAACAAAGTATCGCCAATATTGAACGTTCACTCTACAAACGCTCTGCTCCAGCGCTGCAAGAAGATAAGGATGAGCAAGTCACTTATCAGTTTGCGATGAAATTATTACAATCAGGCAAATCGATTAATGAAGTGATTCAATATTGCAATTTAAGTGCAGGTGAGGCCGATGTCTTAAAGGCACTCTATTTGAAAAATCGCAAAACCTCGACTGCTACTGAGGTTTAAGATGAAATTAGCGCCCAGCTTAATCACGGAATTATTTTTTTTATTATTCACGCTTGGCGTTTATGCCCAGTCACCCACTCTGCAAATTTTAACCTGGCAAGGATCGCAAGCACCTGGCAAGGATATCCGCTATTCAACCCAGCAAAAATCCCTGCAACATCCGATGCAAAGTTTATGCGTGCAAAGCGGAAAAATGGCCGAAATTAATTTTGGTGCAGCAGTACCTATTCAGGTAATTAGCGTGGGTTGGCAGCAAACCGAGATTAAGCAAGATTACCAACCTGTGCAATCCTCTTTTGCCGTGCGCGCAGAGGCGCACCGCAATTATGCTGAAATAAAAATTTATCGACAAGCTCAACAGTTTGCTAATAATTCATTAGCGATCAATACGCAAAATGTTTTGACAACACTCAATGTTCCTTATAATCGCTGGGTAAAATTTGCTGGTAATGAAAATAATTTTAATTCCGTTACCTATAATACACAGCGCTCAAATCGAGTGGATGATAATTTTTATCTTAAAGTAATTTTATTGGCGCCAGGACAATACTGCCAATAAATTAAACTAAGGAGAGTTTTATGTTAAAACCCACGTTAACGACAACGCAAAAAGCGTTAGCGATTAATATTGATAAAAATAATTATGGTTCGATTGCAGAAATTGGAGCAGGGCAAGAAACCGTGGGATTTTTTTTTCATGCTGGAGGTGCTGCGGGTACTGTCGCGCGAAGCATGTCGGCGTATGATATGGCGATCAGTGATTCAATTTATGGACGCGAAGCAAAAGGTCGATATGTTTGTTATTCGCGTTTGTTGAGTATGCTCGATCACGAATACGCATTAGTTCGAGAAATTTTAGCTGAAAAGCATAAAGCACAAACTAAATTATTTTCATTTGCTAATACCGTCACTACCTGTAGTTTTTCTCGCCCGAATGCCGAAGCTCATGGTTGGCTTGGCATGCGTTTTCAACATGAAGCTGGATGCAGTGAGCCCAGTGATGTGATTATTCACATTCGTTTACTTAAAGGCGATTTTTTGAGTCAACAAGAAATGGTGGGAGTGGTTGGTGTTAATTTAATTTATGCGATGTTTTATTTAATGGATAATGCTGAAAAAGCAGTGGAATCACTGGTCGAAAATATTTCACCCGGTGCTGTAGAAATTGATTTCGTCGAATTTAAAGGACCCATTGCTAAAAATATTAATCATCATTTAATTTGTTTGCATTTGGTTAAATCGAATTTAACCCACGCAATTTTGTTTGATAAAAATGGGAAAATTAAACAACCGGCTGAAGTATTGTATAAACATCCGACCTTAATTCAACGTGGCAGTTTTCGCCCCATTACTCATGTTAATATGGATATGCAGCAATGTGCTGTTCAACAGTTTATGCAAGAGTCAGAAGTCCAAAATGGCACACCAGAAATTTTAATGGAAATTACGATGAGTAATTTGGCTGCGGATGGCACCATTACCGAGCAAGATTTTCTCGATCGAATTAATTTATTAACCTTGATGGGATATTCAGTATTAATCACGAATTTCCCTGAGCATTATTTATTTGCAAATTATCTATCGCGCAATTCTCGCTCTATGTTTGCGATTGTTGTCGGAATATCGAATTTACGAGAAGTTTTTAAAGAAAAATATTATGAAAAACTCGAAGGAGGGATCTTAGAAGCATGCGGAAAATTGTTTAATCGTGGTAGTAAGTTATACATTTATCCCGAATACGATCCCGTCACTCAAACTTTACACAATGCTGCAAATTTAGAAGTCGATAGACAAGTTTATCATTTATATCAATATTTATTAGCCAATGGCTCGATTGTCGATTTGAAAAATGCCGATATCACTAAATTAAATATTTATTCACGAAAAATATTGGAAATGATCCAAACTGGACAATCGGGCTGGGAAGAGTTTGTCCCGCAACAAGTGGTGGAAGTCATTAAAACGAATCATCTATGGGGCGCCAGGTAGCCTGAAACGGAGCACTTGTAGCCTGGAACGAAGCGCAGCGAAGATCCAGGATCTTACCATCTTTATACTCTGATCCTGGATCTTCGCTGCGCTTCGTTCCAGGCTACAAGCGCTTCGTTCCAGGCTACGCGTTGCGCTATGCAAGGAATTTCATTAACAAGGCTGAAAATAATAATCCAATCGTCGTGATAACCATGGGCAAATAAATATTAATATTAGCAAGCATTCCGACTACCGCACCATTTAATCCAAATGCAAAAGCCATAATGGCACCAGTAATGCCCATTACCCAACCTTGTGCGGTCTCATCAACTTGATTTGAAAATAATGTAAGTAAAGTTGAGTAAGCCAGTGCTGCGGCAGCACCCGTTGGCGCGACATAAAGCCAAATAAAAATGGGGGAGGGTGCGGTAATGATGAGTAGGGTAAATAAAGCAGTAAGCGCAGAACCTCCCACCACACACGTTTTTAATTTAAAATATTTCACGCAAGGATCGACTAAAATTCCCGTACCAATTCCAAATCCAGCGCCTAATAAACCCATATAACAACCAATGGTCATAGCATTATATTGGTATATTTTTAGTAAAAACATCGAAATAAATGAATAAAATCCTGCCCAACCAAAGATAAAAATTAATAAGACCAGGGAAAGTTCACGGACTTTTTCGTGCGTAAAGGCGGAAATAAAAATATAAATAGCGTGATGCAGTTTTAATTTTATGGTTTTTACGGGTAAAAACGTTTCTTTATAAATGAATTGTAATAATAAGGCATTAAGCAGTGAAATGAACGCTGCGAAATAAAAGGGTGTTTCGTAATTAAAGTACGTTGAAAGATGGTGATCAGATAAAAGACCGCCTGCTAAAGGCCCCACAATAAATCCCAGTGCAATCACGAATAACATTATTCCTAAATTTCGTGCTTTGTGTTCATGGCTGCTAATATCCACAATGCTGGCTTGAGCGATAGACTGACTGCCTGCGGTGAAACCTGCAATCAAACGGCCGATGAGTAATAGTATGTAAGAGTGGAAAAACCAACCCTAAACCCATGCTATCGATGAATAATACTAAAAAAAGTGGGGCAGCCATCACTAAAAATGAAGGTGCTGAGTTACTTAATAAATGTTGATTTTCCATAGTTGCTCGCTCAGTTATTCCGGCGCAATTGCACTGGGGCGGTGGATGTTAATTAATAATCAAAAGATTGGGCGGTAGTTGTTGATTGAATCGAAGAAATTAATTCATGAGGGCTTACTAAGATTTCATAAAACACCCGCTATTCTAGCGAATGAATTTTGGTAGTCAATACTTGCTTGATATGAAGTACAAAAAGCATTACAATCCGCCTGACTTATAAAATTGAGATATACCCACGCCCTTCAATCTGCATCTTCATTGGCAAGCGGTATAGTTATCGAGGAACATGAAATTATGGCTGAGCAACCCAACTCCAATCTAGGCGATCTCCGAAAAACAAATATTATTTATCAACTCTGTCAGATCCCTGTCGCACGCAGAGATGAAGCTTGGTCGCAACATTTTTTAACGCATGTTGCTGCCGCAAGTTTTCGCTGTGGTGAGCCACAGGTTATCACCGGACCCGATGGATTTCCCTATTTTCAATTATTGCTGCCAGAGCCTGGAAAACATTTTGAGTGTTTTGTCATTGAAAAAATGGTGGATGATTTTTTATTGGCAAATGGGCTGGGAATTGTCATCAATCCGAGCGGGGATCAACCCGATTGGGTATTTACGTATGGGGATATTCTTAATTTCAAACTCAATAAAGAATTTTATTCACCGCACGAATTATTCAATATAAAAAATCATGATGAAGTATTTCCCTCAGGCACGCATTTAGTGGTTGGTGAACCTGCTCAATCAGTTTTGCCGGATGTAACAAGAAATATTCTCCGGGAATTCTTTAAAGGAAATGGAATATTATCTCCAAAAGTGTCACTCATCATGGAAAAAACCCATGATGGCATCCAAAAAGATTTGGCATTTAATATCACGCCACAAGATTTTAAAAATGAACCCGAGTTTCGACAGTTTTTGCAAGCATTAGGCTGGTATTTTCCAAGGCATTATTCCATTATGGGCAAAGCGGAAAATCCCTCAGCAAGTGATTTTAAACCCTTATAGGGCGGGGCGTTATGTTGCTAATTGGCAAATGATTGCTGCTTCCCTCAGCTTTATTTGGACAGTACCATGGCGTTATATGGTATTAACAAAGTGGTATCTTCATCTTGCGGCTAAAATTTCATCTTAGAAGAACGAAGACCTGGATCTCCGCTGCGTTACGTTCCAGGCTACAATACTTCCGATAATCTTTATTATCGGAAGTTAAGATTGTAGTTTCCACAGTAAATTATGCTTTACCCCTGGCCATTCACTTTTAACAATACTGTAAGCACAGTCATCCGATATAATACCATTTTTTAAAATTCGTTGATTGCGTAATATGCCATCTAGTTTTGCGCCTAAACGTTCAACCGCTTTTCGACTCGCCTGATTAAAAAAATTAACCCGAAACCCCACCACGTTACAGTGCAGTTTTTCGAAGGCATGGGTTAATAATAATTTACATTCGGTATTAACGGGGGTCTGTTGTTTGTTTTTTTGATACCAAGTCCAGCCGATTTCAACCCGTTTGTGCTTTTCATCCAAATTGTAGTAAGTCGTCATACCAATAGGTTGCTGGGTTTGATTTTCAATAACCGTAAAAGGTAGCATCGTGCCCTTTTCTTGCAAATTTAAGCGACGTTGAATTTCGGCTAGCATATTGTCAGGGGAAGGCACAGTTGCAAACCATAATTTCCATAATTCGCCATCCTCAACGGCTTTCGCTAATGCGGGAGCATGCTCTATGGCTAAAGGTTGTAAGCTAACATACTCACCTTGCATCATACTGGGGATCGACCAACTCATGGGATTTTCCTTCTAAAATCAGTAATTATAAATCAATCCACTGTACTTGTTCTACGCGCAAGGCACGGCCTAAAAAGCGCTCGCTGATTTTGGCAAAACGTTCTGGAGAATCGGTTACAAAAAATTGTGAATGTTCTAGTTGATTTTGCTGATGGGGGTGTTGTAACTGATGTTGTTTTAATAATTCAGCAACCGTTTGAGCGGTGACTTCTGCGGAATCGATTAATTGCACATCGCTAGATAAGACGTGATTAATGGCGGGTTTCAGTAACGGAAAATGCGTGCAGCCTAAGACTAAGGTATCAATCGCATTATCCTCTGCAAACATCGGTTCTAAATATTTTTTGGCGACAGCAATACTCACCTCATCAAAATGCCAACCTTCCTCAGCTAGAGCAACGAGCATTCCACAACTACACGTATTGATCACAGCCTGTGGATTATGGTTTAAAATTTCGCGTTGATACCCGCCGGCGCGAATAGTCGCTTCGGTTGCTAAAATTCCTAAATGATGACTGCGAGATTGTTGAGCCGCATACAAAGCGCCAGGTTTTACCACACCCACAATCATTAAATCTGGAAATTGATGTTGTAAATAGTCTAAGGCTAAACTCGATGCCGTATTACAGGCGATGACCAACAGTTTAATCTGATGTTGTAATAAAAAACGAGTGATTTGTTCACTATAAACTTGTACGGTGTGTTCGCTTTTAATGCCATAAGGTAAGCGTGCCGTATCACCCAAATAAATAAATTTTTCACAGGGAAGTGTGGCTTCCAGCGCTTTTAACACGGTTAGTCCACCTACTCCTGAATCAAACACACCAATCGGTGCTAGTGACATAGCTTATTCCTCGATTTCATGAATTTCAATTTCAAGCTGAGTGCTTAATTGTTGTAAAACAGACTCAGAAACTTGGTAAAGTTGGAGAAAATAACTAGTAGTACCATCATAATCGGTGCCATAAAAAAAATCTTCGTCTCCAAAAGGACCCACAACAGCAGACGTTACGTCTTTACCTAACAACTGTAAAATCGCATCTTTGAATTCTGTCGTAAGATTACCCTTTTCATCCTCCAGTAATTTTAATTCATTTAACTGATGGTTATCGCCCAAATATTTTGTTAAACAGGATTCTTGTGGCTGCCATTCCCAAACACCGCTTAGGAATTGTTCGGCAAGTAAGCTATAGTCTATGCTTGACATGACGTTATTCTCGCAATCAATTCATTGAGCCACAGTCTAGCGACTATTACTCTTTAAGGGAAGTCACTAAAAAAATTTTCTTGTAAGGCAAGTTACGCGTATAATACGGTTTTTGAGTTTACCACTGCAAAAGCCTATGCGAGCAAATCAACGCTACCCGTTAGCCATTTATACCATTTTAACGTGTAGTATTATATTTTATTGCTTGGATTATTTTTTTCGCATTTCCCCAAGCCTAGTGGTAGTAGCGCTCATGCAGCAATATCACACCACGCCTTTTGGTATTGGAGCCATGGGTTCAGCTTTTTATGTCGGCTATGTCATCATGCAAATTCCCGCAGGAATTTTGCTGGATCGTTACGATTTTATTACTATTTTTTGTCTATCTATTTTAGCGTGTACTATGTTCTTTTCATTATTTACGTTTAGCCAGCAAGCGTGGTTAGCGTTGTTATGGCGATTTTTTATTGGTGCTTTTTCGGCATTTTCGTTTATTGGTGTACTCTATTTTGCTAAATGTTATTTGCATGAGCGTTATTTTACTACCATTGCCGCTATTACCATCGCACTGGGTACGCTCACTGCTGCCAGCATGCAAATGATTACTGCTTATATAATGCATTATATTCCCTGGCATTTTATTTATGGTGCTATTGCTTTATTTTGTTTATTACTGGTCATCGTATTGCTCATTTCGTCTCGGTTATTATTGCACAGAGCACAAGAAAAAAGTTTAATTAAATTAGAGTTTATCAGGATTTATCAACAATTAATTCAATTATTTAATCTCAATAAAACCTTATTTTCCCGCTGGAATCCACTACGTTATTTGCGTCAGGGCGTTGTTTTAAATGGTATTGTAGGCAGTTTATATTATTTGCCCACTTCAATTTTTGCAGGACTCTGGGGCATTAGTTTTTTACAGCAAACTTATCACCTAACCCGTCGACAAAGTTCTTGGGGCATTTTACTCTTATTTTTGGGCTGGGCAATTGGCTCACCATTCATCGGCTGGATAGCCGATCGGATCCACTGGTACCGTCGGTTAATTTTTTTCTTTTCACTTTTTGCTGCGGCAAACGCAATAATATTAATTTATTTTCCCAGCCATATTAACCATAATGTTTTTTTTTCATTATTTTTATTTGGTATATTTTCAAGTGCACAAGTCGTGGTGTGGAAAATTTTTAATGAATTAGTACCTAAGAATATTGCTGGTACGGGTGTCGCTGTTACCAATATGATCATTACTTTAAGTGCGGCCATTTTTCATTTAATTGTCGGAGCACTACTGTCTGAATCGAGTCCCGCCACCATGAATTTTACTCATGCATTGAGTATTATTCCCCTCGCCTTTTTACTATCGGCGCTCATTAGTCTATTGATTAAAATTCCTAAGAGGGGTAATCATCATTAATATGAACGAAATAGTGCTCACTCCGCTTTTTGATTCCTTGCAATTTTTTACGCGTCATCCCGAAAATATTCCTTCTTTGGCGCAATTCTATAGGCGTGAATTTCAATTAGCCTTAGATTTTTTACATGCCTATCGCGGCAGCGAGGCCACGTTTAACGCCTATCGTCGCGATCTCGAACGTTTGCTGCAATGGGCATGGGTGATTCGACAACAGTCGATATTAACGTTAAAACGCAGTGATATCGAAGCGTTTATAGAATTTTGCCAACATCCACCGCTCAGCTGGATCACCGCTAAACACGTCTCGCGATTTATTGATGACGCGGGAAATCGCCTGCCGAATCCTCAGTGGCGACCCTTTGTTGCGAGTATTAGTAAAGTAGAAGCTCGCCAGGGTTTGCAGGCCAACATTACCCAATATCAATTTTCCCAAAAAGCCTTACAAGCGCTGTTTGCGGTGCTTAGCAGTTTTTATCAATTTTTAATTCAAGAAGATGCTATCACCGCGAATCCTGTGGCTCAAATTCGCCAAAAAAGTAAATTTATTCGCAAACAACACGCGCAATCACCCATTCGTCGTTTATCGGAATTACAATGGATTTATGTGATTGAAACCGCAGAAAAATTAGCGCACGACAACCCTCAACAACATGAGCGCACTTTATTTATTATGAATGCGTTATACAGTTTATATTTGCGAATTTCAGAATTAGCTGCCAGTGCGCGATGGCAACCGACCATGGGCGATTTTTATCAAGACAGCGATCAGCATTGGTGGTTTAAAACCGTGGGTAAAGGCAATAAAGAACGTAGTATTGTGGTGAGTGATGCGATGTTGGCAGCGTTAAAACGTTATCGTCAAAGTTTAGGACTTCCACCCTATCCTAGCATCGCCGAAAATACCCCACTCTTATTTAAGCAACGTGGTGGTGGTGGTCCTATCACCAGCACCCGACAAATTCGCAGTATCGTACAATATTGTTTTGATTGCAGTATAGAGCAATTACGCGCTGATGGTTTTATCGACGACGCTAATCAATTAACGGCTGCAACGGTGCATTGGCTACGCCATACTGGAATTTCAGAGGATGTTAAAATTCGTCCGCGTGAACATGTGCGCGATGATGCCGGACATGGATCAAGTGCAATAACGGATAAATATATCGATGTTGAAAGACGCGCTCGTCATGCCTCGGGAAAGCATAAAATTGTAAATCCTAATGCAGAACCGACAAAATAATTAGGATACTTTTTTGAGTTCAACGATATAATCTAAATTATTGCGCTGCAAGTCCTCTCTGTAATGAAAAAATTATTTAGTTATTTCAGTGAATTTTTGTGCCACAATAACCGCATTTTAAAAAGTTTTATTCACAGCAAGAAAGTTGTTGCAGGTTATCAGCAGGAGATTACATCATGTATCGCAAACTATTTTGGCTCTACAGTTTCATTATTTTTGCTGGCGTGTTGAGTGTTGCTTATTTCTGGCAAGGTATCCTTTATTCTTTAATGGTACTCATCCCACTTTTTTGTTTGGGCATTTATGATATTTTACAAGTTGAACGAAATATTCTGCGCAATTATCCGGTACTCGGTCATTTTCGCTATTTATTAATTCGCGTGCGTCCGCAAATCCAACAATATTTTATTGAAACCAATCAAAGTGGCACGCCCTTTAGCGATGAAATCCGTAATTTGATTTACCAACGTTCCGAAGGAATTACCGATACCTTACCATTTGGCACTCAACGTAATGTCTATAGTGATGGCTATGAATCGGTAAATCATTCCTTGGCTCCGCAAAAAGTCGATCGCAGTGAAGCACGGATCATGATTGGTAATCACCAATGCTCACAACCCTACTCGGCGTCGCGCTTAAATATTTCTGCGATGAGTTTTGGCGCAATCAGTAAAAATGCCGTGCGTGCATTAAATCGGGGAGCTAAGCTCGGTAATTTTGCTCACAACACCGGTGAAGGCGGTTTAAGCCCATACCATTTGCAAGAAGGTGGCGATATTATTTGGCAAATTGGTACAGGATATTTCGGTTGTCGTGGGGCAAATGGCCAATTTGATTTAGCAAAATTTAGCGAAAAATCTCAACATCCCGCGGTTAAAATGATTGAAATTAAATTGTCTCAAGGTGCTAAACCGGCTCATGGCGGCATTTTACCAGCAGCAAAAGTTTCTCAAGAAATTGCAGAAATTCGTGGCCTTGCCGCCCATGAAGATGCTATTTCTCCACCAGCACATTCGACATTTTCTTCGCCACGCGGATTATTGGAATTCGTACAAACCTTGCGAGAAGCAGCAACAGGAAAACCTGTAGGATTTAAATTATGTATAGGACATCGTCGGGAATTTATCGCAATTTGTAAAGCCATGCTCGAAACCCAAATTTTTCCCGACTTCATTACCATCGATGGCTCTGAAGGTGGAACGGGTGCTGCCCCCGTGGAATTTGTCGATTTTATTGGAACGCCTTTAAACGATGCCTTAGTGTTTGCGCAAAATTGTTTAGTCGGCATGAATTTACGCGATAAATTAAAAATTATTTGTAGCGGAAAAATTACCTCAGGGTTTGATATGCTCAGCAAAATAGCCATGGGTGCGGATTTATGCAATGCCGCACGCGCCATGTTATTTTCGTTAGGCTGTGTGCAATCATTACGATGCAACAGTAATCGTTGCCCGACGGGTATCACCACCCAAGATCCTAAATTAATGTACGCGTTAGATATTGATGACAAAGCCCCGAAAGTAGCGAATTATCATCGCCAAACAATCGAGAGTTTTTTAGAAGTGCTCGGTGCCACTGGCTGTAAAACCGTAAAAGAAATGCATCCGGGTTATGTCTATCGTCGCCTTGATCATTCTACGGTTAAACATTTTGATGAAATTTATCAATTTCTTCAGCCCGGTGAATTGATCGCAGGAAATATTCCCGAGTCAATGCGTCGCGCCTGGCAAGAAGCTAATATTGAGCGGTTTTAAGTACGCTAAGACTGGAATTTTTGTCTGAGTAGACTAATCTTAAAGTAGGTCAATCTTTACTTTAAACATATCATTTAGATGGGATTAGTATCATGAGAACAATAAAAGCGATAATGATACCTATGTTGATAGTGAGCACACTGATGTTTCAAAATACCCTTGCTGCCCAACTAACGCTGCAATGCCCATCGTTTCAAAAATTAGTCGCATTTAGTGTCACGGAACCGACATTTATTGGTGATGAGCAGTGGTTAGTCGAGCCTTTTTCATCACCTAAAAAAGAAGATCCTCAAGAATTATTTAATCAGTCGGTGAAACAAGCTCAACAATATTCAAGTGTGAGTGCCATGATTTCTAATGATGTTCCCGGTCTTGGAGTGAATGTGCAAATAAGTTGTGATTTCCCTCGTTCCGATTCAGCCGGAAAATTAACCATCGTTGGTGCTGCTGGAACTAGTGTGAAAAACTGCAAATTTAATGATAATCAAAACCTAAACGCCACAACTTGGGTATATTGTGAAAATCCAAATAATTGCATTATAACCTGTGATGAATGAATGACGTCTACCACTGCTTGGGAACAATAAAGTGTAAACGCGATGAAAGTATTTCACATAATAATACCGGTTCTTGATAATCCTGTAGCCATTGTTTTACCTGCTCTGCAATAATATCCGCAGAAAAATACGGTGTTTCATCTGTGAGATAAAAAGGCGTCAACCATTCCAAACGGTTTAACACACACCAACATGAGGATGATAGCGTTTCCCATGGCATGCTATCCTGCTGAAAACGATACCAAGTCGCCTGTGAGTGTTGAGGATTAATCAATAGAGATCGTTTGGGAAAACGATTTTGATGATAAAATAAATAACCTTTTAATAAAATTTTAGAGTGAAATATTTCTGCTTCGGGATAAAAGCGAATAAAGGGTAATTGTTGTTTCAGTAAATGCGATAATTTTTTTTGCAGTGTATCTTTTTTAGCGGGACCGATAAAATATCGCAATTGTCCCGTTTTTCCGTGATGTAAATAATATTTCACCGCCGTTTCGACATGGTAATATTGTCGATCTCGATGATCGAACCATAAAAAATCTAACTCTCCTAAGGTTTTTCCCTGATAATGATATTGCCAGTGCTGATTGATTAACGTAAAACACGATAACTGTTGAAGCAGAAAATGCAGTAAATTTTCAAAATATAATCCCAAGCGTTGAGTGGGATATTGATTTAAAAAATTAATAAGTAAGCCCGGATCGCGATCGAGTTGTTGTAACCACACTTTATTTTCATAAAAAATTGTTTCACCCCAGCGTTGCGGTAAAATTACTGAGTGGCGCGTGTCATCTAATAAATTAGGGCTGATTAACAGCCAAACTAAATCCCGTACAATCTTATGATTAAATTGCGCTAATTGAGATAATAGCGTTTCCACTTAAGATGTCCTAATCGGTCACTTTATTTCGCAAATAAACGGGTTGTGCGTTTGCAGGATCACCCGCCTCCCCTCGAATAATTTTTTCTAACGCAATTTTAGCCACGTCTTGCGCATGAGGATAACAGTCAGGATGATAAATCAACTGTGGGTTTGGTGTGAGCAGTTGTGGTTGATAATGATCAAAGCCACTTCCTACTACATGCCAGGTTTGACTCGTATCTATCGCCGGCAATTGTGGGGCAGATAAAATTTCTTCTGTAATAAAATTCATCTGTTGATTGTTTTCCTGAAACTGGGCTAAATAAATTTCCCCCTTGCGCGCATCAATCGCAGCAAGGGTATTTTTAGCTTGAAATTCACGATAAGCCAATCGCGCTAAGGCCTGTAAACTTGATACACCTATCACGGGAAGAGTTAATCCAAACGCTAGGCCCTGTGCTATTCCTGCGCCTAACCGTAAGCCCGTAAAACTCCCAGGTCCACGTCCAAATGCAATAGCATCTAATTGTTGGCGAGTTACTTTTGTGCGTTTTAATAATTCTTCGATTAGCGGTAAGATAATTTTTGCATGTTGTTGTGGAGCAAGATTAAATATTTCCTGAATGTCATGTCCTTGCGCCAGTGCCACAGAGCAGGCATCTGTGGACGTTTCGATGGCTAAAATATTAAGCTTCATGCGTAGTCTCTTGAAAAAATTGTTTCACATCTTCAATTTTGCGCGTGCGTGGAATCGTAGGTAAACTGTTTAAAAAAGCTTTGCCGTACCATTGAGTCACAATTCGCACATCCGCTATCATAAAAATACCGCGATCGGTGGCATCACGAATTAAGCGCCCAAATCCTTGCTTAAATTGGATCACCGCTTGTGGCAACTGCTGTTCGTGAAAAGGTTGCTTTCCTTGAGCCTCCAAGGCATTTAATTTTGCTTGCAACAGCGGATCGCCAGGTGAGGCAAACGGTAATTTTTCAATGATGACACAACTTAAGGCATCGCCACGCACATCCACGCCATGCCAAAAACTATAAGTTCCCAGCAAAACACCATTTTTTGAGTGAATAAATTCATTTAGTAATTCTGCTTTAGGTAATTGACCTTGCACAAATAAAGGAAAAGAAATCGTTAATTTTAATTTTTTCGCCACATACTGCAAAGAGTCATGACTGGTGAATAATACAAAGGCACGTCCGCGTGAAATATTGACGACTTCTTTAATGTGTTGAATAAAATAATCTAAAAAATGCGGCGAACGCGGTTCAGGAATATTGCTTGGTATATAACACAAAACTTGTTTCGCATAGGGATATGGACTGTTTAATAATAAGGTGGGCGCATGTTCAATGCCAAGTTGCTGTTGGAAATGATTAAAATTATGTTTAACACTCAGGGTTGCGGAAGTAAAGATCCAAGTCGCATTTAAGCTGGACTTTAACTGTTGAAATGCTGTGGCAATGGTGAGTGGTGAGGCGTGCAAGTGAAAAGTACGTTGAAAATTTTCCATCCATAAAATTATCCCCTCGCTGACTTTGTCAAAAAAACGCTGCAAAAGATTTTTTTGTTGACTGACACGTTGAGTTAATTGATGAAATATGGCACTGCGAGCAGCAACCTTTTCTAACTGTTGATGCAAAACAGTTACGTTATCGAGAAGACGTTGAAATCCTGACTGTAATGCTTGGTCTTTTAAAATATCTCGCCACGGTTTGCGATACGATTGCGTGCCTAACTGTTGCCGCAAGTGAATAATGGCTTGTGAAAGTTGTTCAACCGCCTGTGCCAGAGATTGTTGATCGCGAGCCTGCAGTTGATATTCTTTCAAGGTATCTTGGATGATTTCTTGAATTTGCCATGAACTTAAACGTTCACCAAAAAATTGATTGGCAATATCGGGTAAATGATGCGCTTCATCAACAATAATCACATCTGCTCCAGGCAACAATTCACCAAAACCTTCATCACGTAACACCAAATCGGCGCATAATAAATGTTGATTAATCACCACCACATCGGCAGCTAATGCTTGGCGACGCGCTTTTAACACACAACATTGCTGAAAAAATTCACATTCTTGACCAAGACAATTATCACTGTTGCTGGTGATCAATGGCCAAACGCTATCATTCGGCTCAACCAGACGACACATACTTAAATCACCATCGCGACTGGTTAACGCCCATTGTTCGATGGCTTGCAATTTCGGTAAATGATCTTGGATTAAAAAATCGCGATCGTGTTTAAATTGTTTTAATCGCTGATGGCATAAATAATTATTACGACCTTTTAGTAACGCAATTTTTATCGGACGCCCTACTACTCTTAATATTTTCGGTAAATCGCGAAAAAATAATTGATCTTGTAAATTTTTACTTGCGGTAGCAACCACTATTTTTTTTTGCGCGAGCAAAGCAGGTACGAGATAAGCAAAGGTTTTGCCAATGCCAGTTCCTGCTTCACACACCAAATCGGTTTTTGTGGTAATGGTTTTTGCAATAGCAAGTGCCATTTGGCTTTGTTCTGCGCGCGGCGTATAAAAATCTAATTTCGTCGCTAACAAACCCTGAGGACTAAACGCATCCTGGCATTGTTGAACATAATGATTATCCATTATTCCTCAAGAAATTGACGTTTATCTTTGACATCGCGCCAATCATCGGCATCAGGCAGTGGATCTTTTTGCGCAGTGATATTCGGCCACTGTTGGGCGAGACGTTCATTAATCGCTAAAAACTCACGTTGTTCTTCGGGAAGATCGTCCTCTGAATAAATGGCTTTTACTGGACACTCTGGCTCGCATAATCCGCAATCAATACATTCTTCGGGATTAATGACTAAAAAATTAGGCCCTTCGTAAAAGCAATCGACGGGACATACTTCCACACAATCGGTGAGTTTACAGCGAATACAGGATTCGGTCACCACAAAAGTCATGTCTAGGTTTCCTCCAAGCGAATTTAATAGGGCTAGAATTATACGCGCTCAGTTAGCAAGATGCGAATTATTTAATTAGCCAGTAGTCCTGAAATTTACTGTCCACTTAAGCCCTTCAATCGAGTTAAGCCCTGCTATATACTGCGATTTTTGAGTCAGAGAATTGCTATTATGAAAGTTGCGCTTATTCACCATGCCTATTCCCACGGTGGCGGCATGGAGTCGTATTTATTTACCCTCCTCCAGGGATTTTTAGCCGCAGGACATCGGGTGGATGTTCATGTAATGCGAGCTGATAATAAAGCTACACGCTTTGCCAACGCCAGAGTATTGAGCTATTTTACCGGGAAATTGCCCATTCCTCATCGCCTGCGTAAATTTTGTTTTATTCATCAGCACGCCAAGCAATTTCGTCGTGAAGATTATGATCTATCCATTGCACTGACGTTAACACATCATCAAGATATGATTGCCTGTGGGGGTATTCATCAAGCCAGCATCGAGCGTTTGAATCTGCAAAAATCAGGGTTTAGTCGCTGGAAAGACGAATATGAAATTCAATTAGAGCGAAAAGCTTATGAAAAAACCCCACATATTTTAGCGTGCTCGCAATTAATTCAGCGAGAAATTTTACAGTATCATCCCCATATTCCACGTGAAAAAATTCACGTAGCCTATCCACCGATTAATGAAAAACGTTTTCAACCTTTGTCGGCGGAGATAATTTTTAAAGTTCAACAACAGTATCATATCAATCCCGAAAAATTAAATGTTTTCTTTCCCTCACTCGGACATCATCTGAAAGGCTTTCAGGAATTATTAGCGGCTTTTTCACAATTAAATCCAAAAAAATATCACTTGTGGATCGCCGGCAGAAATCCCAAATTAAAATTACCGCAAAATGTCAGTTTTTTGGGACATTTGAATACGATTGAAAAACTCTATCCTGTGATGGATTTTACGGTGCTACCTTCACGCTACGAAGCTTTTGGCCTGGTAGTGATCGAATCGTTACAATGCGGAACACCGGTAATTATCAGTAAACATGTCGGTGCGGGTGAGTTAGTAGGAACGGGTGAGGGAATTATTTTGAACGAAGTCACCCCAGAAGCCATTTATACGACGTTAAGATCATTGAACAAACACCTAACCACCCAGCAACACATTGATGATTTGATCATGAAATCCGGAAAATAACCCTTAATTATTCGATATTTATACAAAAATTGATTAAAAAATTTACAATTTAATCTTTTAGGTAATTTTTCTATGCGTTTATATTGACTCTACCTATTTCAAACTGTTAGTATTTGCTCGAACCTACTATAAGGTCAATTGATGCTTTCACTTGGATGAAAGAAATTAACTAAATATAAGGAAAATAGTGTAATGCCTTTATTTTATCCGTTTGTTGTCGTTTCTGGAAAATCACGTGGTGAAAAACGTTCAACCCAAGATTTACTAACTCCTTTTCAAAAAGCACAATCGTTGGGCCAGGCCAAACTTGATATCAATTTAAATGTCACCCAGGGTAATTTGGGGGTCAATAATTATTCTCCCACTGTGCAAGATAATGGTTTTGCATTTTCATTGGGTTCACACTACAACTCGCAAGACCCTCAACAACCATGGCGTTTATCATGTCTCCGTTCCTTTAACCCACCAGCAGAGCCAAATATTTTTCTTTCTGAAATCATCATTAACGAAGGAGATGGCTCAGAAACTCATTATCGCTATGATAATGCATTAGGTTGTTATGTCGCGCGCGGTTTAAGGGAAGGTCAATGCCAATTAAAATATTCTGCGGAACTTGGGTGGCAACACGTTGAATTATTAACAGGTACCCAAGAAAGTTTTAATCAAAAGGGTCAGCTAACCTCAAAAAAATTAGCCAATGGTAAAACCCTACAATTTCATTATGAAAATAATCGCCTAACACAATTGGATTGTCCCTCGGGTGAGCGCTACACATTTACCTGGCAAAATAAGCAATTGCAGATTACACAAGTTACCGCAGAAAAAAGCTCACTACTTATTTCACATACTTTTGCGGATGAAACTTATTCGTTTATCATCGATACCAGTATTCCTTTGGATAATACAACACCGTATAAAATTCATTTTGATTATGATCCGCTAACGCATCAATTAATCGACATTAAGCAAAGTGATGGCACAAGCCAACATTTTCATTACGATGAACAACAGCGCGTAGATATCATTCAAGCAGGAGAAGATAAATCGAGCTGCTACCATATTATTTACGAAAATAATCAAACTAAAATCACCAATCCGAATCTACACTCAAGTATATATGTTCTAGATGAAGTTGGTCGTATTCATCGTCTCAGTTCTGAATTTTCCAACACAATAACGGATTTATGTGACTACGTTTATCAAAATGACACGCCGCTAATCACTGAAATTCATTATGCCAATGGCGAAGTAAGTCATGTGGCGTATGATAATTTCGATGCAGTAACTACTCGCGATGATCATAACATTAATCAGCAACACTATTATCGCGATCCTAATTCAGGACTTTTACTCACTCAAACGATTTATGGTACGACTGCTGATGCCCAATCTAATCAGCCTTTTACTAAACGTTTTGTCTATAACGATAAACGTCAGTGTGTATTCGAAATTGATCCACAAGGTATAGTGAAGGAGCATCGTTTTGATGAAAATGAAAACTTGGCTTCGACACGCATTTATCTAGATAACACTTATAATTTAACTGGACTGTCACTCACCACCGCAATTGGATTAGAAGAAATTACACAATGGGTAGCCACACAAGCTCCAGACCATATTCATTTGCAACAATTTGGTTATGATCAACGTGGACAGTTGAAGCTTTTACAAGGGTGTATACATGTCGATGAACATGGAAACGGTATGGTGGATGATAACTGTCAAGAGCAACAATTTGAATATGATGCATTCTCTCATTGCTTGACTCATCGCACGAAAGTTAATACAGAAGGTAATTTTTCCATTATCACTAAAAAATTTGATGGTCTTGGTCGATTAGTATCACATACCGATCCATTGCAATGTACGACGCTTACAGAATATCAAGACACAAAACAATGCCTAAAAATTACTTATCCCAATAAAAAGCAAATAACTCGTTATTGGAATACTCGCGGTCTTATCACCAAACAACAAATTCAAGTTGAGTCGATCCTCCGCACCACACAATACAGCTATGACAATACCGGTAATCGCATTTTAATCACTCATCCTGATAATAATCAAACTCATAAAGTCGTAGATGAACGCTCTCGTCTAATCGCTAGCCTTAATGCACTTAATATTTTGACCGAATATCGCTATGATGAACGCAATCGTCAAATTGCTATCATTAAATACAGCAAACGCGTAAACGATTTAATTTTATTAACACAGCCCTCACAATGGCAAATACAATTAAGCAATCCCGAAACTGATCGTGCTCAATTTTTCCGCTATGATGCGGCAAATCGTCAAACGCATTATTATCGCCCCGATCGAAGTTTAGTGATGTATCAACTTGATAATCAAGGTCGTAAGCTCAATAAAACGGAATTTGCTACTCGCTTAAGTGATGAACAATGGCTAAATGTATATCAGCAACAAACAATTATTCCTAATAACGATCCTGCTCACGATCATTTTCACCAGTTTTTTTACGATAAAAATAATAATATAATTGCGCAAATCAAAGCTGCAAAATTTATTAATAACACGGTTCAAGGCTTTTTAATTGAAACCGAATACGATAAATTAAATCATGCTACTCAAGTTACTCGATACATTGATCTATGTGCGTTAAATAATAATTTAACTAACATTAAATCTCTCGTAACAAATAAAATCAGTGTTACTCGTTTCCGATATGACAACTTAGGAAGAAGAATTGCAACCCTAGATCCAGAAGGATATTTAACAACACGTTCCTATAAACCTAATAATTATATCGCATCCACCCGCGCTTATTACCTACCTGTTGCCGATATTCAACATGCGCCATTTCAAGCACCTAACCCTCATCCTAGTGATCATAAAATTACTCGAAAATATGACTTAAATAATCATATTATTTCGATCCTGGATTCTCACACTCAGTGCTGCACCGAATTTGAATATGATTCCATGGGCTTAATCGTTCGCAAACTTAAAACCGATCAAGCCTTATCCAGCAAAGTATTACAATCCGTGCAAACACAACCTGGTTATGTTGGTGAATCAGCGGCAGTAATTGAAGAACAATTTATTTATGATGGATTTTCACAATTAATTGCCTATTATAATCCCAGTGTTTGCGCGAAAATTAAGCTGGATGCAAATCTTAAGGGTGAACAACACCAATATGATGATATTGGTTTACGCATCCAGACTACCGATGCAGATGGGTATAGTACCTATTTTTATTACGATGCATTACATCGCTTAGTCTATAGCATCAATGCTAAAGGAGGTATTTGTGCGATAACCTATAGCCCATTTGATAATGAAGTGACCTCTAACACCATATTGGATCAATTATTGCCAAATAATTTACTCAATAATTTAAGTGGTGGTTTGGCAAAGACTGAATTTATAAAACAAATTACCGAGCTTAGTGATCCCGCTCGTGATCGTATCACTCGTTATCAGCAAGACACACGCGGCAATATCTGTAAAATTATCAATCCGATTGGGGCAATTACTCAACGCCAATACAATCCCTTTAACCAAGAAATACAACGAATCGATCCATTAAGTAGCGGGCAGAGTATCACCATAATTCAAGAATATGATTTACGTAATTTAATGATTCAACAAACTCGCACCAGCCAAGATGGTAATCTAAGTTTGGCTCAGCAATGGGATTATAATTTTTTAGGCCAAACAGAAAAACATATTAATGAAATGGGCGTATTTACCAAATTTATCTACAGTTTGCGCGGCGATTTACAACAAATTATCGCACCATTAAATCGAACAACCCATCACGTATCCGATGCGTTTCATCGTTGTGTGCAAATTAAATCACCGGCTGGGCGGATAACCACCATTGAGTTTAACGCAGTGGATCGGAGTAAGACTACATTTTATCCTGATAACACTAAAGAAATTGAATGGCACGATGCGTTTAATAATTTATTAGTGCACCAAGATCGTGATGGCATGCAAACGGGTTTTCAGTGGGATGGGAATAGTCGTTGTGTATTAACTCATTTGTCAGATGGCAGTATTTCTACCCAGCAGTTTTCACTGGCGGGACGTGAACAACAAGAATTAGCAGAACATGATCCGAATAATCCAAGTGACGCTCTGATTACGCTGAATCAATATAATTTAGCCGGTGAACATAATATCACAATTCTTGATCCCGATCATGCTACCTATAAAACGCAGGTATCGCTAAACAGTCATGGTGATACTATCACCTCGAAAGATCCAAGAGGATTTCAAACTATCACCGTGCGAGATCAAATGGGTCGTGCTCGCGTTATTTTTACAGATCCTGAACCAGAAAAAGATTTAAATGAATTAAGTACAAAATTATTCCATCAACATTTATCGCATTCAAACTCATCGACTGCTAGTAACGAAGATTTTATTCTCGTTGATGATCCAGAAGAAGACGCCTGCTCTGAAGAAAATTTTGTCTTGATAGATTCTGAAGAAAATGAAAGTAATGATGCAGAAACCCATTTAAATATTCACCATCTCACTACTTATAATTTTCAGGATCAAGTTGTCGATGAAATAATTGGCGATCCCAATATGCCAATACAATATTATCTACATCATGACTATGATGGATTGGGTCGACTGCAGCAAAGTATTATTGATCCCATTTCAGTCAATCGCCCAGATGCGCTTAACTTAATTACTCGTTATGAACATGACAGATTAGGACGTTGTGTCGTAGAATACAACGCACTAAAACAACCGACATTTCACATTTTTGATGCAGTGGGAAATGAATGTTATACGGTTTTTGCAGATGGCGCTACTCAAGGCTTTATTTTTGATGCCGATGATTTACTCACGTCACATACTATTTTTGCGAATCGCATCGATATTAGTAAAATAAACAGTGCAACAACTGTAGATGATCTTAGTAAATTAGTTGTTACTGACTCTAATGACAGTATTAGTATTTATTTCTATGATGGTACTATTTATCCTTGTTATGAAGTGCAATATATTGATGAAAATAACGCACGTGTGAGCGAATTTCATCGTCTTGCTTCCGGACATATTTATTATCAACGACAATACCAAACACCGCTCCCAGTAAGCTCAGCATTACTTGAAACAAACAGCATTGATGTCGTAAGAAAGTTTTGCTTGGCTCATCAAATTGATTCCGATCGTCAACGTTGGGATTTAGTCGATAATCGCGGACGCCCTCGTTTTAGCATAACGGCAGAAGGTGAAGTGTCAGAAAAACGTTATGATAAACGTGGAAATTGCATTTTCGATTGCCATTATTCACAACCGGTAGCCATTAGCTCACTCACGCCCTCCCTAACCATTGACTCGATTACTAATACGCTAAAAACCTCTGATTTAGATCGTCAACAATATCACTGTTTCGATATATTGAATCGTGAAGTGTATTGCTTGCGCAGTGATTTTGAACAAGGGAAGGTGATCTATTACGTAACCGAATTTCGATATGATGAAAACGATAATCTTGTGGATGAGATTCAATATGCTACCCCATTGCATCAAGTTCCTGAACCGCTCAATCTAAGCACCATTGCTAGCACAATCACTCACGATGAAAATGCCGATAGACATCATACGAAAATCTATGATGCACGTGATTTAGTCGAAATGAGTGCTGATCCACTTGGTGGTCGTGAAAAATTTACCTATAACGCACTAAAAAAACAAACGCGACGCATCGATAAACGAGGTAATGCCTGGGAAACTCAATATGATATTGCTCAACGCCAGTTGCAAACGCTAACACCGGAACACGATTATCTTGAAACTACGCTCGATCCGACGACCGGCCAAATTAATGCCGTTCATCAAACTGGACCGCAAATACAACGCTACGAATATGATGATGCTTCTCAGATCAGTGAAATTGTCACTGGTTATAATTCTCATCAATCTCGAACTATTGGCTTTGCCTATACCCCGCGCGGATCACGTTGTGGCAGTACCGTAGAAAATGTTCCTCTAGATGATCCAACTAAAGCGATCACCTCATTAAACGACTACCCTGCAACCAATGCTGTAACGTCAACCTTGCAAGTATTCAATACTCGCAATCAAGTTATTATGGAGTCTGATCTAAATTCAGTACGTTTTACTCAATACGATAGATTAGGCAGAAAGCGCTTTTGTTTGGATAAAAACCAGTATTTAACAGAATGGATTTATAGCACAACCTTTGAAGATGCCGAGGCTACTTGTGTTAAACGTTATCTCACTCGAGTCAATGATGATTTAGGTGCTTATCGGAATACTGCATTAACGTTAAGTCAGATGCAAGCATTTGCCACAAAATTAGCCCCAGGCGGGGTGCGCCAATTCTTCAGAGAAGTAGATCGATGCGGACGAAAAGTGAGATATACCTCAGATCCTGTGTTAGCATTCATTCCTTCATCCACGATAGGTGACACTGCCGCAAGGGGTAAGTTAGTCAAAATAAACCGTGAAACACTCTGGACCTACAATGCTTTTGGTGAAGAAATATTAAAAAAAGAATTGGTTGATCCTGTCAATAACGTTTATCGCATTAAACGAACTTGGCGAAATCATGCGGGAGAGGCAGTAGGTGTATTGCAGGATGATCAATTATCCCTCACCTTTACTAATGCTTTTGGTAAAATCATCGGTCATTACCTTTATCACAGCCCCACACCCGCAATTATTCCCATTGCACCCTCGAGCACTCAAACTGCGCCAGCTTATGGATGCGCTTTAGAAGCAGTGATTGCTGCAACACCAGTCGATATCAAAAAAGATCATTCACGAAGTTTCATTCGTGATCGAAATGGAAAAATTGAGCGGATGATGCAGGCGAGTATTACTTATCAAACACTAACTCAATTAGCAAATGGTCATTATGACGTTGCCGATCAAACCCAGGATCTCACTACGGATATTAAATTAAGTCCCACGGGTAAAAAAATTAAAGTCACCGATATTAATGGTTACTCACGCTTTTATTATTACGACAAGCTCGATAGGCTATACGCGTATACGTTAATCCCCAGAGAAAATGCCATAACGGCTAGCACCACCTATACGCCTTTAGTTATCTTAGACTATAATATTCACGGAGATATTGTTGCCAAACATCATTACAGTCATTGTTTAAATCCCTCTGAGCAAAGTTTTCAAATCGATCCTAATGCAGAGTGTCGAACAGTTTTAATGGCCATGGATCTGCGTGGATTGGAAATTGCGAGACAAGATCCGATGAACGCTGTTTCACTTACCACCTATACAGCGAATCGAAAAAAAGCACGCCAATGGATTTGGCGTGAGCAAGCCTCTGTTCTTTCCCAAACAGGAGAGATAACGCAACAACTTTTATTGCATTCAAAACAATACGACTTGGAAGATCGTATCACCAAGGAAACCAGAGCTCAGCCAGAAAATAATGAACAGCACACGCTAACGCAAACATGGGATGCAGATTTTCTGGTAGCGCAACAGCATGATGATAATCCGCCTATTCAATATACACGAGATAGTCTGGGATTTGCGTGGCAGCATAATAGTAATAACGGTGTTGCCCAAATTGAATTAACAAATGGTGTGGGCGATGTGACACTCGTGTTGCAGTCGGCCAGCCAAGATTTAATGAAAATAACGCTTGATAACCTTCCTGCCCTTTTTAATACTTCTTACCGTTATGTTATGCAAACCATTTTATACCGCGATTTACAAGGTCGTGTCATTACTCAACAACGTCCCACCTTTGATTATGTAGAACCACGCACACCAGAATTATTATCAGCCCGTTATTGGTCAGGAAATGCTAGTAGCCAATCTGCTGAACAAGTATTTTGTTGGGATAAACCGAATGAACCTTACTTAGAGCCTATTTTAACTTTAAGACAGTATGGGCAAGAGAGTATTATTCAACGTTATAATAAAAGCCAATTAGAAAATACCAATATTCCGAATGTTTACGGCATAAAAGTTGGCACTCTACCCTCCGATTTATATCAAGGCACCATTGAATATTATTTCCGAGATCCTATTAGCAAAGAACTCGAGGTTCACCCCACTTACCGAGATGTGGTGATTATTCCCGTGAAAACTAATGTAGCAGGTACCTCTTATAACGTCGTCATCGAACAGACCAGCCCTAAAACGCTCTCAATATCAGGCAATCATGCCGATGTTAGTGCGATCGCATTTAAAATCGATGGCGTGTTAACTCATACCAAAACGGTGAGCAATGGTGTTGTCGATATCAGCGATATGCCATCAGGCCGTTATCAAATATCGCCAATTCGCTCAAGCAGTACAATGCTTAATGAAACCTCTGTTATCGACACTTCCCTGGAAGCAGATTATAAACTGAATGCGAGTGAACCCACCGACTTTGAGCAAATCATGGATATTTATACGCCAAACCGGGCAATAAAAACCGTGGTGCGGGAAGTGATGATGACGAATCTTCGCATAGATTTGAGTGGAACCGTTGTTAACCTCAGTTTAGAGTGGTTAACGGCTAAACTCTCTTGGACACTACCACCCCAACTCCAAGGCTGTAGAACTAATATAGTATTCACCACTCATGTGACTTTGCAAGTGACTGCAGATGGGTATGAAAGCGACGTGCAATCCTATAATTTTTCAAAAGAAATTGATACAACAGAATATAGTTTGGCAATTCCACATTATGCAACCGACATTGGGCTTTCTTACCAACATCATGATAACTATAGTTGGAGCACGGTGATAAATCAGATTAGCCCAGTGCCCATGGCCTATTTAGGACCCCAGGGAAGTTATGGCGATAGAGTTGTCATGAATACTCATTCATCACTGAGAGTCACGCTTTATTTGCCAGGTAGCTCTGGCAGTTTTCCCGTTGAAATTTACAGTGGAAATATTCCTAATTTAGTTACAGTTAATCACATTGAACCCTCTTGCATATTATCAAGCAGTCAAAACAAACTACTGGTGTATCCGATCCCCAAAGATACCGCCACAGCCAGCATGCATTATTTAAGCGATGCAGATTGGCAACTGCTGAAACATTATCCGCGTTCTACTCAAGAATGGCCTTATTTTGAAAATATTCATGTTGATGCTAACTATGGCATGCTAACCATACCTTCGCCAGGTTTAGCTCATCGAGGCCGCTATCATTACATTTTAAATTTTTGCGATAGTCATAAAAAAACCATTTCTGCATCCTCTTTGGGACCAACCAACAAAGATGGTAATATCGTAAGTTGTTTTGATTACACCGACGGCATGCTCAGCATATGGTTCCCAACATCCGTTTATAATCCTTATCAAGCGGCTACTCCTGTCGCAAGACAAGAATACGATCGTTTTTCACGAACGTCTCTCACCTTACCGAATGGCGATCGCTACGATTTTACAACCAATAAAATGGGCAAACAAACGTCGGTCACGGAGCCTGAACGTCGCGTCGTAAGTCTTACCAATAGTCAAGGCAGCAAAGTTCGACCCAAACGGATAACGGGTTATAACCCATCAGGGCATTTAATTGTGAAGCAATCAGCATCTGGGGCGAATCAAGTTTATTTGCTCAATGCCGTAGGTGATGTCTTAAGTGCGATCGATCGCGATTTAGTAGCTATTCGATACAGAGTTTCTGCGTATGGTGAAATTCTTTATCGCGATATTAATGGCGCCATGGCAATCACAATGGCTCGCGATCCCCGGGGTAATTTAGTCACCACGACCGATATGTGCAATAACATCACTCATCACCAATGTAATGCGCTAGGATTAGAAATAAGGTTAAACGATTATTTTTTACGCACATTTTCTTTCGACGCAATGGGTCGTCAAAATGGAGAATTTATTGCTGGAAAAATGCAATCGATTACTGCGTATCACTACCCTAGCGGTCAACCTATTTCCATTCAATATCCGAATGGTACCGCATTGACTTGGAAACGGGCGTTTTCAGGAGAGGCCATGACCCATACGGATTTAAGCGGTGTAATCACAACTTCCGAATTAAATCGCATGCAACAAGTCATCTCACGCAAAAGCACAAAACCTAGCGCACCCAATCAAGTTTATCCGAGTATTCATGGCACCAGTTTAGCCATAGAAAGTAACGATCCGACTCCAACGCCAATGCTTGCCGAGCAGTTTATTTACAATGCCAATGGCTCACCATTGTTCCATTTTAACGATGTTGAGCAACAACGTGTTTGGACAATGCAAGATTTAAATGGACGAGAATATCGTCAGCAAATAACCGGTCAACACGGCCAATTACTGGTGGATAGATGGACTACTTTTTCTGGTAAGGTATTGGATACCTTGCGCGATACAGTTTATGCTGGCGAACACGGTTATGATATCGATGGCTACCTGATGTGGTCAAATAACATTGTTGTTTTGTGCCAATGTATCACGATTGACGGCGTGAGTGTCTGGGGAAGTGATGATCCCAGAGTGTCGCAAGTGAATTACTATAAACGCACACCTGCCGGACGCATTCTAATTGCCAAGGGTGTTTATCAAGATAATCAAATTATTCGCACGGCGAAACAAGGCTATGAAATCCAGTATGATCCTAAAACGGGTTTACGAGTCACGGTGTTATACCCTTCAACGGATAACAACTTGCAAGGTAATTACGATACGCTCTCGTATTATCCGAATGGTATTTTACAAAAGATAGCCAATAATCATGGCGAGTCGTGGGAGTGGACATTTTTTCACGGACAATACATTCATCAAATCACCCATAATAATGTGGGTACTCGTCCTTCAATCTTGAATGATTGGTTTCATCATAATCCTCTGCCCGCAGAAGCGGATGTAAAACGCGCTGCGGCAAGTCAACCGCGAAGTGAGGTCACGACCTTAAGCTATAACGATACCGCTGCTTTAGACCATCAAGAAGTGGTAACCGTATCTGCAGACGGTCGTACGGTGACGACATCTCAAACTCAGTTTCAGTTAGACAATGCGAATGTGGTGACAGGACAAACACGAGATGAAACGTTAACCTACGATGGTAATGCCGTGCCGGAAGATACGTTACATGATACTATCACCCACCAACAAGCAGGATTTGATGAACCGACCATCGTGGTGGCGAGTGGTACGCGAACCCGCAACAATCAAGCCAATACGGCTTTTGGCACCGTGGTTGAATATGTCGACTCTTATGGCATGCCGATTGTTAAGATGGGTGGGTATCCCGGCTCGCACGTTCCACCGGTGACGATGCGATTTTTAAATACACCCACAGGGCAGCGTGTATTAGCCATGCAGCACGTCGATACCCATTGGTATTTCGAGCATTTCTTTTATTATCAACAGCAGTTGATTGGACGTGCGGGCAACTTATTATCACTCTCACCCGACGCTCAAGTGGCAATGACTAGCCTATTCCGTCAAACACCCATGGCCTTAATTCCACTACAATCCCCGGTATTGGAGACAGCCCCCTTACCCCCCGTCTCATTTGATGAAGATATTCATCTCTCAGCCGAAACTGGGAATTTACCGACTCAATCCAATATTACGATTGCAGCCGAGCAAGGAGATTCGCTAGAGCCGATTGCATCTCGGTATTTGGGCGATCCTACTCGCGCGAGTGATGTTGCCAATGGATTTCCATTAAGTCAAACCTTCGCAGAAGCCGGCACGCATTTACTAATTTCACCAGCCGAGCAATTAACCAACGCTCAACAAAGCACGGCAGTAGATGATGAACAAGTGGAATTATTCGGCAGCTTTTATCCCAATATGCCTATTCCCGTGTTACAAGAGCATCATCCTCATCATAAATGGTGGGCTATTGTCGCAATGGCGGTGATTGATGTGGTGGCAGCGGTCGTAACCGATGGATTAGCCTCAGCCTTATATGCCGACATGCTTGGCTCGGCCAATGCGGCAGCGGGCACAGCGATAGGCTCGCTCACCCTACCCGACTTAATGACACTGGCAGCGGAAGATGCCGCGATGGGTGCTGCTGTGGCGACCGCAGCGGATATTGCAACTCAAGGCGTAAGCTTTTTAGATCATACTGAACATCATTTTCAATGGCATGAATTAGGCAAAGCAGCCCTTCAAGGCGGTGAGCAAGCGACATTGATGGCGTTTCAGTCCATTCCCGGCCAAGATGATTTTTTCAGTCGCTTAACACGCAATGAAACCTATACCACCGCACTGAATGTCTTAGAAAAAGTAACCGGCGTGCAATGAAGTGGCTTCACTTTAGCTAACCGCCAGGGAGGCGTACAAACTTTTTCAGCGGGGATATTTTTTTTGGGTGATTGATATATTTCGCATAATTTCCAATCCTCTAGTAATTCTATTCTGTGATCAGATGCCCATTCCAGTATCAACATTAAGGGTCCTTTGCCATAGATCCTTGTATCACCTCAAGCATTTTAATATCGATAAGCGCTTCATATTCAGCATATAAAGCATGAAAATGGGGTGGCGCGTGATCATCCCAATCTTGTAGAATAAGCGGCAGTACTCATTTACTCTAGGATGATTATGGGTCCATTTTCAGACTCAGTACAACAATTAAAATCGCTGTTCGCTCTTCTCGGTGAACATCAAGATTGTGTGTATTGGTTAAGTAATCCTGATTTAAGTCAGTTTATTTATGTCAGCCCCGCGTTTGAAAAAATTTGGGGGATACCCAATGCGGAAGTTTATCAGCATCCGCAGATTTGGTGTGATGCTATCATGCGCGATGAATTAGCAGAAGACACACTCAAAAAAATTCAAGCCTATCAACAAGGGGATTTTTCGGCGCAGTATAAACATTTTCATATTAAACGCCCCGATGGGGAAATTCGCTTATTAGCCGACCATAGCTTTCCGTTACGCGACGAGCAGCAACATTGCATCGGTCATTGCGGTATGACGTTTGACTTAAGCCAATCTAACTTTATGAATTATTTTAGCCAACGGCAACAGGCACTTGAAAATAAAAATCGAGCGATGAGCGATTTATTGGGAAATACCAGTCATGATATTAAAGCCCCACTGCACGCTATTTTGGGCATGGCAGAAATTTTGAATGCTCGCCGCCATTATCCCGATCAAAATGAATACATTCACGGTATTTTAGAATCTGGGCAACTCATTTTAAAATTGGTGGATGAATTATTAAATTTTTCAATTATCGAGGCTGGAAAACTTTCCGCTAAATATGAAATATTTGACTTAAAATTACTGATTGAAAATATTATTAAATCGATTGCAAATCGTGCACAAGGAAAAAAATTAAAGATTATTTTAAATTATGATCACAGTATCCCACGCCGCATTGAGAGCGATCCACAAATTATTCGCCGTATTATTTTAAATCTAATTTCAAATGCGGTGAAATTTACCGATAAAGGCTATGTATTAATCAACGTCGAAACCAAACCCTATCTTGCAGATAGCCTAGAATTTCATCTCACGGTAAAAGATACCGGCAAAGGGATGCCTAGCGATCAATTAAATTATATTTTTGAGCGATTTTATCAAATCCCCAACCAAGAACATGCCAGCTTAGGATCGGGTATTGGTTTATCGATTGCTAAACAAATGGCAAAAATTTTGGGTGGCGATCTGAGCGTCAGCAGCCAAATCAATAAAGGTTCCGTTTTTACTTTAACCTTACACGCCAAAATTCATCCAGAATTACCTAAATCATTTTTTCAACATAGCGTAAAAGAAGTGATGCGCATTTTAGTGATTGATGATAATCCCGAACGGGGTGAAATTTTGTGTCGTCATTTATATCCGCAAAAAGCGCACTTAAGCACCAGTAAACAAGCAATAACCATGATTAATCGTGCTAAACAACAGCAATTACCCTATTCATTAGTGATTGTGGATGATGAAGTCGATAATAATGATTTATTAACTTACGTTTTGGCTTTAACGACCAGTGTTGAAAATAATCAAACACATTTTATTATTTTATTACAACCACAACATGATTATTTAAAAGAAACATTGCAGACTCTAAATCTTCACTACACAATTTCAAAACCATTAAGTCCAAGCGTCATGGTAGATGAAATTATTCGGTTGTGGCAATTGATTGATAATCCAAAAATCAATCCAAGCCCGCTCTCCTCTTTACACGTTTTATTAGTGGAGGATGATCATTTTTCTCAAAAAGTTGCCAGAGTGATATTAGAAAATTTACAATGTAAAATTGATATTGCAGATTCAATTCAACAGGCCATCAGCCTTATTCAACAGCATCAATATCATTTAATTTTTCTTGACCTAGGATTACCCGATAGTAAAGGTGCAATGAGCATTGAAAAAATTCGCGAACTTACCTCCACTCCGATTTGCGTACTAACCGCGAATAGCAGCTTTCCCGATCCAAACTTAATACTTAATGCCGGCGCCAATTATTTTTTAGCCAAACCCGCTTCTCAAGAAGATTTTAAAATGATTGTGGAAAAGGTGATTGCAGGTTAAATTCAAATAACATCATCAATATTTATCTTTTACCAATATAAGCTAAAAAATTACCCAATATTTCATACCCCAATTCCGTATTCACCGATTCAGGATGAAATTGTAAGCCCACAACAGGAAAGTGCTTATGTTCAATCGCCATGATTTCACCTTCCTCTGTCTCTGCTGTAATCATTAACATACTAGGCAAGCTGGCTTTTTCAATAATTAATGAATGATAGCGACCCACGGATAATGGGGATGGCAAACCCGCAAATACGCCTGCTTGATTATGAATAATTGTCGAGGCTTTGCCATGCATCGGTTTTTTTGCGCGGATGATATTGCCACCCAATGCTTGACCTATAGTTTGATGACCTAAGCAAATACCCAGTAGAGGAATAGATTGATAAAAGTGTTTCACCACTGCCAGTGAAATTCCTGCTTGATTGGGAGCACACGGACCTGGAGAAATAATAATTTTAGCTGGTGCTAATTTTTCAATATCATCGAGTGTAATCCGATCATTTCTGACAACGGTAATTTCTTCGCCTAGTTGAATAATATAGCGACCTAAGTTATAAACAAATGAATCGTAATTATCAATTAACAGGATCATGATCATTTCCCGATAATTGCCCTTGCAGAATCGTTTTAAGGATCTTAGATTTAGTAAGACTTTCCTCATATTCATCAAGACAACTAGAATCAGCGACAATACCACCACCCGCTTGAAACCATACATTTTCACTTTTAAGTGTGTATGTCCGAATTGAAATAGAGGTATCCATATTGCCATTAAAACCTATATAGCCAATACTTCCACAATAAACGCCGCGCGTGTGTTGCTCGAGCCTTGAGATGATTTCCATGGCTTTGACCTTTGGCGCACCGGTTATCGAACCACCTGGAAAAGTTGCCATTAATAAATCAATTGCGTCAAATTGAGGATGTAATTTTCCTATAATTGAGGATACGAGATGGTGAACAGTTTCATACGATTCGACCTCGCATAATTTTTCAACCCTCACAGAATCTGGTTCACAGACCCGCGATAAATCATTACGCATTAGATCAACGATCATAATATTTTCAGCTCGATCTTTTTCGCTTTGGGAGAGTGCTATTCTTAATAAATTATCATGTTGAAGATTATTGCCTCGCGGTTTCGTGCCTTTGATCGGGCGAGTTTCAACCATACCATGGTCTAATTTTAAAAATCGTTCAGGAGAGGCAGAAACGATTTGCACCTTATCAAAATTCAACCAGGCTGAAAACGGCGCAGGATTTTTTTCTCGGGTGATGAGAAATAAATCAAAGGCGCTTACTCCTCTCGGCAACTTGCCCGAAAATAGTTGAGTAAAATTTGCTTGAAAGATATCGCCGGCATGTATGTGCTCAATAATTTTTTTTACGTTATTTAGATAGGAAGATTTGGAAAAATTTGACGTGATCTTGTTTTCATTGTTAAACCACCAGGATGCTCTATGATGCATTTCTTTATTTTTTGCTAAATAAAGAATATTCTCAAGCCATTGCATTCTCGCTAAAGCTCTTTTATATCGTTTAGTCATTTCTAGCTCAGGAAAACCGTGGGAAAAAATCCAAACCTCTTTTTCAAAATGATCCCAAACTATGACACAGTCATAAAAGCCCATGGTCATATCAGGCACATCTAGTTTATCAAAAGCTGGGTAAGGTATATTTTCTAAGTAATGTAGTAGTTCATAAGCAAAATAACCCATTGCGCCACCTGTAAATGGCGGTAAGTTTTTATTATTATTGTCTTTTATAGCTTGCTGAAATGGCTTAATCATTTTTTTTAATTCATGAAAAGGATTTTCGCCGATCTGATCTCTAGCAGAAAGCACTTTGCCTTGCTTTATTGAGTAAGTAGCAAAAGGATCAATTCCTAAAAAGCTATATCTCCCCTGCTCTATATGCTTTTTCGCACTATCAAGAAAACATAAATTATTAACCTCTTGAAGCGAAAGAAGTACATGGACGGGGTTAATATAGTTTACTTTTTTAATTAACGGAAATGAGTATTTATTATTTATAGGGTTATACATTCTGCCTCGATTGCTTGCTGAAATTCTGTGGAAATATCATGCCAATCGACTAAGTCAATCATGATGGGCAATTGTGAATTGGAAAACGCCAGTTTTAATTCATTCATTTGTGAAACTGGAATAGCGCATTTATCGATTAATAATAAATCTAAATCTGAAAATGGCTGAGCAGTTCCCTTAACCCGCGATCCAAATGCTTTTACTGTGACTCCAGGTGCGTATTCTTGAAGAATAGCTTTAATTTCAAGTAAATGTTGAGGATTGATATCAAGCATTGGCTTGCTCTAATTTTTGCAATAAATATTTTGCAGAGGCTAAAAATTTAAGCGCAATCTTATAAACATATTGCGCTTTTTTTTCATTATAAGTATGTGCCACATTATTTCTGGCTTCTGCGAATTCAAACCAATCTTCAGGATTATCAATTAATTTTTTTTGGGCGGCTAATCTAAATAAATCTTTTTTAGTTCGGGGATCGGCTTCTTCTGGGCTTACATTAATGCTTAACCAGCGTTGCAATAATTTCCAACTTAATTCATAGCTATACTCAAAACGTTGAATGACAGAGTCGCGGACTATATCGGCTTTGATATTAGTGGGAAGATGTAAGGAATACTGAATAGCCTCCTCAAGCGAGTTAATTGCGTTTTTTAATGCACTTAAATCTAGCAGCATAAAAGAGCCTCCCCTCGAAAGGTGATTGGTGCCCGGGGCCGGAGTGAAACCGGCACGGGGGTTAACCCCCGAGGGATGTTAAGTCCCTTGCACAGATTGCGCAAAAAAATAAGGAAACAACTTAATGTCATTTCTACATAGTCCCTTTTAATCGTTTGGAATAAAGTCTTAATCATATGCTGTTTGGCACCTCACAAAATGACTCTGATTTTTGCTTTATCGCTTGATTGAATTGCAGAAATCCTTGTTTGGTTTCCTTTAACAAACCAAACCATGAAAAAATAGGCGTCAATAATCCAGTAAAGTGTTCGCCATGTATAAATAGTATTTCATGTTCATTTAATTGATCAAGTAAAAAATAATGCTCACCCTGAAACAAAAAACGCGAGATAAATTTACCGCGCCAACGTAATTCTTTATCCTTATTCAGTGCGATTATATTTGGAGTAAAATTCATCGGTTTGCCACCTGGCGGCGAAATAGTAATTGCCAGTTTACCACCTATTTTTAATTCACCGGCAATATGACTAAAAAATCGATTCCAACTTGGATAGTCAGCAAACTCAGTCAACACTTGCCAAACCTTTTGAGCATTCGCGTTAATCAAAATTTCTGTTTTTATTTCACTCATTTTTTCTCACCTTCTTTTAAAAATTAGGTTCATTGCCAAGTAGGCTTGATGTTTCTACTATGATTAGTAACACCAATATGAGCATTAGCAATAGAATGCCTGACAACCATAATACAGGTCACGCATTATAACAATTGAAATTTTTCCGTTTTGTGATGTCTAATAAATGGGTATAGGCAGCACCAAATGCGAAGATAGATCGAGCATTCATGACAGTTACCCAGAAGTTACATCACCAGAAAATACATAATAAACCCAACACTCCAAAAGCAAGATCTGCCATAAAGAAATGTCCAACAGAAGTTTTGCCTAAGTGCGAAACTCCTGTCCAATATAGGCAAAAATGGTCAGTTAATACCCATCCTGGCAAAGCCACATTTAACCCCAACCCACTTCCGCAAAATTCTCGCCACAGTATTTTGGACTAAAATTTGATATTTATTAGATAGTGTCATATAGTGACACTATCTAATAAATATTGTGATTAATCTATGAACTCAACTCTCCTGCAACAACTCGTCAACTGGTCTCGCTACTTCATCTCCGGCACTGAGCTGAAAGCGATACTGACTGGCACTGAAGATGCCAGAAAAGCAATTATCAAACGCGCGGTAGATGAGGGTTATCTTCAGCGACTTAGGCGCGATTATTACCTCATTCGTCATATCACTAATAAACCCTTAATCAACTCTTTTGAATTGGCCCAGTTTATTTATGGCCCCTCTTACATTAGCTTCGAATCCGCATTGAGTTATCACGGATGGATTCCCGAAAGAGTGTCTGTGACTTGTAGCGCCACAGTAAAACAAACTAAATCATTCAACACACCAGTCGGAGAATTTAGCTTTGAAAAAATTCCGAATGACTCATTTAAACTGGGGGTTGCTTACATCAAAGAAAATGATGCAAGGTACTTAATGGCCGATCCTTGGAAAGCCATTGCGGATATGATTTACTGCCGAAAAAAAAAGTGGGAATCAATCAACGATCTTATGTTTGATTTACGTATTGAAGAAGAGTGTATTAAAAACCATAAATTAGGCATGTTAGCTGAGCTCAGCAAAACATATCCTCATAAACTCACAAGAAAAACAGTACAGTTTTTTTTCAAGGAATTAAAACAATGACCATCGATATTATTACCGATCGCCTTAACACTTATACCATTGAGACAAAGCAAGCTGAACTCAATGCCCTTAAAGAAATTAGCCAAGAAGTGGCTTTAGCAGGCCTTGCGCGTGCTGGTTTTTTTAAACACGCCATGTTTCAAGGTGGAACTTGCCTTCGCATTATTCATGGTTTAACAAGATTTTCTGAGGATCTTGACTTCATTCTTAATGCGCCTGATCAATCATTCAAATGGGAGCTCTATTTAGCGGCAATTAAAACAGAATTTGAAGCTTTTGGGTTATCGCTTTCTGTCATCGATCGAAGCAAAGCTTCTGATACGGTAAAAAAAGCCTTTCTCAAAGAAAACTCTTTTGGGAAAGTATTAAACTTACACTATGAGAGAACGCATTTTGATACACAAACTATCAATATTAAATTAGAAATAGATACTAACCCACCTGCAGGATCAACCCCCGAAACACATGTTTTGGATTATCCTTATCCTTTGCCCATTATCACGCAAGATCTACCTAGCTTATTTGCCGGAAAATGCCATGCGCTATTATGCAGAAAATATATCAAAGGAAGAGACTGGTTTGACTTCACTTGGTATATCCAACAAAAAATTCAGCCAAATTACACTTTGTTAAAAAATGCGCTCAAACAATGCGGTCCTTACGAAGACCAAACGATTGATATTTCACATGAATGGCTAAGCAACGCGCTTGCCAAAAGAATTGAATCTTTAAATTGGGAAGCAGTTGCAAATGATGTAAAGCCATTTTTGCCAAGCAAGCTTACTCATACCGTAGATGCTTGGAGTAAAGATTTATTTTTGGGATTGCTCAGAAAACTAAATCAATAAAATGGTGCCCGGGGCCGGAGTCGAACCGGCACGGGGGTTACCCCCCGAGGGATTTTAAGATAGGAGCACATAAAAATGCAACTTTTTGTTTTATAAAGAAAAGCACCTCAAACGCTTTTTGCATTTCATGCACTTTCAGGTCGTTTAGAATCAGTTAGTTACAGCGTTATTTTCCACCCTGAGATATTGCACTTTTGTGCTGTTTCAGGTTACTTAAAGTCATTTAGGGGAACCCTAATCTGCCAGTTTTTCACCAAACTCGCGCTTACCTTCAATGCCCATAGGCCAGCTTATACACCGTGGTATCTTACAGTTTCTAAATACGAGAAGATGAGGACAGTAGAAACGAGAGGCCGGTGTAAATTTGGTTGCTTGAATAGACAGCACTCATTCTGCGAAATATATGAGCAGCGATTCTGAGCTAAATTTTAGTCACCATCAACATCAGCAGCTTCTGCATATGTCCATTCTATTTCATGCCCCGCTTTATAAGCTTCAGTCATTTGTCGGGTGGTATGCCCTGCTAATGCCTGCGCATCAAAGCCTCGGTCTTCATGAAGCTTAATCGCCAATGAGCGCATCTCATGGAAAGTCGGCTTCTGCTTCTTGTTTAAATGATCGTATAATCCAGTTTTATCCCGCAAATCAGCAAATGCTCGACTCAATTGATCCGGTAAAAGTTGTGTATGGTGCCCACGATCTTTAGCAATACCTTTTCTATTAGGAATTCTTTTAGGCATATAATGTATAATGAATGGAGAGTTAATACCCGTATTTTTTTGCTTTTCGATAAATTGCTCAAGCACTTCATTAACGATAATTTTAATATGCGCGCTTGCACCATGCTTTTCCGTTTTACGTTGTATCACTCGCATTATTTTTCTTTTCTTGCCTTTAATTTCCTCAACACTGATATCTGAAAATTTAGCACTCGAAATTTCTTCTCGCCTTTGTAAGGTTATTAAATTTAGCTCCATAGCAGCCTGAAACCATGCCATGTTTTCTTTACCCGCCATTTCGTAAATAGCTTTAAAACCTTCATAACTTAAACGTTTGCGTTGTGTCTTTGCGTTTCTTTTCAAAGTATCACTGGCTGGATTAGTAATGATATATCCCTCACCTTTTGCATATTGGAAAATCATAGCTAGCAAACCTCGATATTTATTGTACTGGCGCGAACCATTAATTTTAGATAAAAATTCGCTAATAAGCTTTATTGAAATTCCATAAACTGGATAACCGCCTAGCTCTTTGTGGATATGCTTCAATTGCCTCATATAGCCCTTTAAGGTGTTTTCACTAAGTTCTCGCTCAGGTAAATGTATGGGCACAAAATTTTCATTGATATATTGACTTAAAGTTTTTCCATTCGATGTCACTTTTGCGACAAGGTCTTCTCCTGCCATATATATACTATTCAGTTTTTTAGCTGCTGCAAAAGCTTTTGCCTTATCTTTTCCTAAAGATGTTTTTTTACCTGTATCTGGCCTACGATAACGATATATTTTTTTTGTTGTCTCAAAATATAAATTAGGTGGTAATAATTTATTTTTTCTTAACCTTGCTCTTGCCATAATATTTTCTTTTCATTTATTGTAGAATAGTGTCTACTAGGTTATTACCCGTTAGCTTGCTTTCTTTGTCGATATCGATATAGTAAAACTTGCCTTGTTTCACACCAGGTATCCCCCCCTCTCTAATTAATTTAATTATTTGCCTTTCGCTTGGACGAGAAAACTCTGTGTATCGAGATTCTCGATATTCTTTAACGCTCATTAATTTCATATACACCTCCAAATTAATAACTCTCCCCAGCCTAAACATCCAGTCCTTTTTAAGGTTTTTTGAAGAAAAGTACGATAATTGGGTTACTCAGGACGAACACCTGGAGAGAGTGCTTCTAGGTTAACTAAGTGCTTGAAAACGACTTCGAATTGACTTAGGGACTGTGACGGACACAACATTTGCCAAGCAAGGTAGACGATCCTTCCGAGGCTTCAGACAATACAGACGCTCCTCGACGAATTCCCGCCGATTTACCTGCATATCAGCTCGTCGTATTGTGTTATAGCGTTTTAATGTTTTTCGATAGACATTAACGTCACCATACTGTTGAAATAATTGTATTAAAGTCTCATGTGGTACGATGCCATCGCTGCTATAACTCATCAATAAGCATTTGTAGCAGTTACTTTCCAAGATATGTTTGATTGCAGCAACCGCTTCACGCTTACTACTTAAAGGCGAGTATAAATTTTTTATGTCACGCTTTCCCGAAACACCATGTAACGTTGGAAAATCCCAACGTGCAATAGTTTCCAACAAATGATATGAAGCAGCATATTGGTTTGTTGTGTATGGTGGATCGATATATAGAATATCCACCTCAAGCTGCTCAAGTAAATCAAAGCTATCACCAAAATACACGTTATGAGAATGTTTACTGAATACAATTTCTGGCAACTTGAGCCACACTTTCTGTAGTGATTTGCGCGAATAATGTTTTAAAAAACTACTCATGGTGCCTGTGGTATTCGCACACCGTGATGCTTCATTGAGTAACGCATAAAGCAAAATAAAGAATTCATCTTCATTAATCAATTTTAATTGTTTCCACGCTTCAACGCTTTCTCGAATGATATCAATCTTTTTCGCGTTATGATCCGTATAATAAAGTCGAGTGACCAATTGGTTTTGCGTTCCTTCTTCTGAATAATGTCGATAAATAAATCCTGGAACTCCCTCCAGTTGGTTCAAATAATCAATAATGGCTTGCGCGTAATAATCTGAGTGCTGCTTTGGTAAATCTAAATGATTAGCTAACCGTTCAAAACGTGGCATTTGATTCATCGAAACTTTTACTCGCTGCATCACATAAGAGGTATAAAGAAGATCACTAGAAATGATTCTATAGCCCTGTTGCTTAAAATAATGACCAACAGTAGCTGTACCCGCAAATAAATCACAAAACGTGTTACCGTCAATATTATTTTTAATAATGGTTTCATGAATAAACGACAATAATCGCCGTTTGCAACCGACATAGCGCATATTATGTTGCCCCTATTTATTATTGGTTTTTAAAAACAGAAAAGCCGCTTAATGCGGCTTTTCTGTTTTAGAGAATGATTTAAGCTTTACGTGTGGAATTGAAATTACTGTATGATGACTGGCTACACTGTATTCAGTAGTTGCGGCAATCGTTGTTGGACCATCTCAATAGAACCTTTACAGCACAAACCTCGCCTGGGTCGATCTTCAAAATATGAATATGCCTCATAAGTGCTTAACTCACCAAGAATATGTTTAGGATGCTTGGTAAAATAATCGGATAGATAAGATGTTTTTTTATCGTGAAGTTTAATCAAGCTGGTATTTAACCATTCGGTATTGGGATTAGATTTTCTTTGGAAAATGACAATATCAACTGTTGTTTTTGCATCATCAAACAAATTTTCTGGCAGTCGATAAGCAGAAACCAATTCTGCCACTTCACTAATTTGCTTGCGTAAATGCCGCTTTGGGTTATCTAAAATATAACAGGGTACAACCATGGCTAATAATCCGTTTTCCTTTAATAAACGAACACTTTTCGCCACAAAATAATGATGAATCATTTCATCGCAGAGATCAGGATGTTTTTTATCAAATACCGTGAAGCTCGCGTAAGGTGGGTTACCAATAATTAAATCAAACTCATTATCATGAAAATGCTGGAAACCTTTATTTACTATTTTAATATCAGGATACAATGCTTTGGCGATGCTAGCGCCTAATGGTTCCAACTCAATACCCGTAATTTGGCTATTTTTACGCATGGCTTTTGGCATACGCTCAAAAAAAGCACCTGCACCGCAAGCCGGTTCTAAAATTTTTCCGTGTGTGAAGCCTAGTTTTTGAATAATCGCATAAATAAAATCTATAATGAGAGGCGGTGTAAAATAACCCGTGCTGGTGCTTTTTTTGAGTCGATCAATTTCATCGGGTGATAAAAAGGTTGAGAGGTTATTGACTATGGCTTCATCTTTAAAAGCCTTCCGCAATCCACCAAATCCGCTGTATTGTTTAAGAGAGGTCAGGTTGCCTTCTTTAAATTGGCGCAATACCTCAATATTTCTTTTGGCGCGCTCTTCGTTAAAATGAGTTTTAACTGGCTCAAGGATTGGTAGCGTATTGTTTTCTTGTTGATTGGGTATCATTATGTTACTCCGAAAATTAATAGGTTGATCGGTTTGAAATTTCTTCATTTGCGAAAAAAATCCCCACACAAAACAGCTCACCTATTTAATGAGCTGTTTTGTGTGGGGAAATAAAAAATTAAGTGATAGGACAAATTAAAGTAGCAACCCGCAAAACTACTTATTTGTAGTTTTGCGGGCGCTGAGTTGAATGAAAGTGACTAACTTTCTATAGCATTATTGAGTTCATCAATCACGCGATTAGCTGCCCAACGACCATTTTGATTGAGCATCCTGACCCAAGCATTGCGATTGGGACTCCACTTAAAACCATTGCGTTTTAATAGGGTTCGTATTGCTTCACAGGGTTTATCATCAAAAATAAATAAGATGCGATTGTCGCTCTTATCTTCTTTGAGAACATAACCGTTGCCTTGAATAGGCTTGTGCTCAGGTTCAGTTTGCCTGGATTTAAGCAACGCAATTCGTTTTTGGGTATTACGAATAGCTTGGTTGTTGTTGCTCAACACGTAACTCGGAAAAGGTACTAAGTTTTTGGTAACAGAAAAAGTTGCTGCGTTACGCAAGTTAATGATAACCGCTTCTTTTTCATCACCCATTAGCTTATCTAAGTAAGCTTGACCTTCTTTCCTGTAGTGCTTGTTAATTTCTTTCATCCGATTTTGAGCGTCGATCAGCTTTTCAAGCTTTAATTCAAGCTTGCTAATCGCATCTTCATCATCGGAGGAAATAACGTTGGACACCGTATTCACTTTTTCTTCGTAATAATCTGCCTTTTTTGATAATTCATGTGATTTATCATATAAACGGCAGTATTTTTTACGGAAGCTGCGATCACGGCTTTCGCTATGATGCCCAATTAATATGGGTTGCCCAAACGGAATGCTTTTTGCCATGCTGCTTGCTTGCTCATATACTTCATTTGATTCTTGACGAAGCTTTTTTGCTTTTGCCGCATAGTACGCTTTTTTATCCGCTTGTTTTTTCTCATAGTCGTTCATGGTTTAGTTCTCCTTTGTTGATAGTAAATACCAAAGGAGAAACCGCCAAAGACAGTATCGCCTTTGGCAGTTGCGTTAAAAAGACAGGGAAGTTAAGGCGCTACAGGTTGCTATGTACAGCAAAACTATAGGCTTGATCGCCTGCCACAATTAAATGATCCACCACCTCAATATCCATCAACTTAAAAGCTGATTTAATCGACGTGGTTAACCATTCATCTGCTCTACTGGGTGTACAATCTCCTGACGGATGATTGTGTACCAAGATAATTGCCGCGGCATTGAGTTCAAATGCGCGCTTGACAATTTCGCGTGGATAAACAGCGGTCTGATTAATCGTGCCTTGAAATAATTTTTCAAAGCGAATTAATTTATGCTGGTTATCCAAAAACATCACACAGAAACATTCCGACTTCATCTCCGCTAGCCTAAACACAGCTAATTGCTTTGCCAGGTTAACGTTATTTAAGACTAAGGGGGATGTTTGACATTGCTGTGCGAGAATGGATTGCGCAGCAGTCATGATGTCAGTCACCGTAATCTTGTCACGCACGCGATAAGTATTGTTTTCACACAATACAAATGCTGGTGGCAAGTTGGTCGCTTCATTAAGACTGTCTTTAAAAGTTAATTTCTTCATTGAATTTCTCCCTTGAATTAAAACCAAGAGAGAAACCGCCAAGAGCAATTTCGCTCTTGGCGGTTAGTAGAAAATTAAATACGACTAAAAAAACCCTTTGGTTGAGCGTCATGGATGACACTACGGCGGCGCGGATGGCCGTCTCCAAAGGGTTTCAGTAGTAAAATAAACATTAAGTAGTCAATGTAAGACTGACAGGTTATGACTCAGTCGTTCATTACATTGATTGAGTAGTAAATCAAAAAAGAGGACATCACCCTAAGTAGGTAATATCCTCTCGTTGTTTCGCTTAGTTCATTACAGAATGTGTTGGAAATAAAGGGTAATCTTGCGCTTGAATCTGCGTCAATTTACCCACCAACGTTGCTTGACAAGTGGTGACAATATCATTGTAGTAGTGTTGAAACGCACTAAAATGACAATAATGCATGTCATCTGCCAATGAATAGCTGTCATTATTTTCTAAATAGGTTTCAGAAAATTCTGCATATTCATAGCAGCTTGCATCTGCCGCAGCGATTAAAATTGCATCTTCATTAATGCAACTCTGGCAAATAGCCAACAGCCAATCGACCAGCTCAGAACTGGTGACGGGCCATAATGCTGTATTGGAACCATCTAACCGCAATTGCGATTTAAGTGCTGGTTGATTCAACCAATGCCTTAAATAATTCAACTGAGTCTTCAGATGATTCATGCTAGGTTTTGCCGGATTGTCAGGCAGGTCGTTATTTCGTATACGCTCTGCTAACCCTATAAAAGCCAATTCAATGCACTGCACTTCATGATAATTGAGTTCAACATGGGTGAGCACACCAAGTGGCTTTTGCATAGGAATCACTTGAGTTTGAAGTGGTGCTTGTAATGCTGTTTGATACATAATGAATACTCCTGATGTGTAAAAACAAAAAAGCCCTTAACTGAAAATCAATCAAGGGCTTGGCATAGTTCGATTAAGAACGCAAATAGTCGCTCTAAAAAAGTTACTTTTTTCGGCGAGACCGCGTATTGCGAACACGATCATTATCACCATTAGTTTCACTTTTCTGATTAGACTGTCTTGCTTTCTTTTCTCCAGGGACGTGCCTCACACTCAGCGTGTTAGCCACAAACGTTGGATTGACTCGAAGCTCATTTGTTTTAGTGTCGATGCCTAAGTTCCAGGTGACATCGTCATACGTAAAGTTAACGAAATACCCTTTTTTAAGTTGTTCAACATCGTCTAATAAGTCTTCGTTGAACACTCGCACATAGGCAATGAGCGGAATATCATTTGTATCAGTCTCTTTGCTGCGATGACTTTTTTTATTATCATCATTAGCATCAATGGCTTTACAATAAATAGCAAATCGAGCGTATTCATCACCCTTTTTTGTGTCAGCAAAAGTGGGATCAGCCGCTAAAGTGCCAGTAACGCCATATTCATTACTGAAGTGATATTGAGTTAAGTGTTTTAAGCTCATGATAGTTCTCCTTTAAAGTTTAAAAAACCCAAAGAGAACAATGAGCCTCTCCCAATGGGAAATGTCATTATTCCCGTTGGGATCAGTTAAAAAATTACCCTAAAAAAATAGGATAATTTCAAGTAAACTGCTTAACCGTGAAAATCACGATTAAACACGATTGGCACCGCATAATGAGTATTATGCAGGTGGGATTTCATGCCTACCCACGCATCACAAAGTTTTAGGCCGATTGTGATCACGGCACCGTAAAATCGTTAAGTCTTATTATTAGCTTTAGCTTCCTCCTCTGTATTTGCAGTGATCGACTTAATAGCCGGTGCAAATGGTGAACGTAAGGTGAGTAATAAAATAGGTTCCGGTAATTGTCCCATTTTTTCTTGCGCTATTTTCGCTTGGTCACTATTATTTTTAATGTCAGCGCGTGTCACCGACAATGGTTTCCATTTGAATGGCAGTCGAAATAGCGCTAACAGTTGATCTAACCAAGTTTGTCGAATGTCTTTCTCTGGTTTATCCAACAGTATGCCGACACGATTAGCCGTGAGTATGGTTCGCATAAGCTCATCAAAGTGTGCTATTAAGCTTGCTGCCATATAACCATACTGCGTTCTAAACCACAGTGATTCGACAACGGGTTGCTGTGATTCAAAGGGATTGATCGTTAAATTCACTAACTGATTAGCTTCCTTTAATTTAGCTTGGTACTCCTTTATTTCACCACTGAGTTGTTTCTGTAATTTCATTAAAAGATCATAGACTTTTAATAAATACCAATCGGCATAGGGATCATCTCGTTCAGCGGCATCCCAAATTTGCGTCATTCGACCACCAAACTGTAATAAATTAATGGATCGCTTATCCGGTCGAAACCCTAAAAATAATTTTTGCGCATAGGCGGTGTGCAGTGTTAAATGGACTTCTCCCTTTAAACGCCCTGGTTTTTTATAGGTTGCATGATGATGCGTTGCATCCGTTTTAGGGTTATTTTCATTGCTGGGTAGCACATCTGCTGGTTTTTCTTGATTGTGAGACATCATTCACCTCATTGGGATTAGTTTGATTGGGCGTGTACCCAAGGTTTTACTACACAGAATCCAGTGGATCAGGTGTTAATTGCGTATTGATGGGGATTGGTTGGTCATCCGTCGTTAAACATTCCTGCGCAATCACGATACCGGACACCGTTTGCCGATCTTCCCATTTTCCAACACAATAAACATGAATGCGTGACCCTCGGGTATTTTTAATTAATTGCTCATGCTTTTTAATTTGCTTGGTTAAATCAGGTCGCTGTTGAAGGATTAATTCATTGGGTACGGTATCATGCTTTTCTTCTTTAGTATTGAGAAATGCATTAATGGCTTCTGGAATTTGTATCAATATGCCGAGATCAGCACCGTGTATAAAACTAGTGGTTTTATTCCAGGTAACCTTTTTTTTATGGATATTACGCTTTAACCAATGCCAAAAATCATCTGCCTTAAAATTAGGGATATTCGGTTGATTCATTATTTTAGATTCAGGTACAGTTGTTACATTATTTTCTGCGTTATCCGTTTTGCTTGCTTTACTCGTGGAATTTGATAACGCTGTTAAATCAATTTCTTTAATTTCTTTAATCTCAGTCATGTTACTGTTTGAAGTAACATGAGATTCAACGTTTAAATCAACTGGTGTACTTTCTATTGCATGGCTCACGTCATCTTGTTTGATTGCTAAAGGTTGCTGTAAATTTTCATTTTGTTGCGTCTCAGTGGCCGAATTAAGTTTTTGCTTCACCTCAATTTCTCGTTTACTAGCCTCAATTTGAGGTGCTTCATGAATATTTTTGATCAATTCAGCAAAGACATTATTGGTTACATTACTTTTTAAATAGCGCTCCCATAATAAAAATAACTGCGTGTTACGATGAAGCCAAGCGTACGCTTGATGTGGTAACAACGCCTTTATCACCGCAGAACGGACTATGACATCGATGGAATCCCCTAATGCAGCCACAAATACAGCAAACGTCCATTCTTCACGTTGACGAAAAGCGATTTCACTGTCAGCGCCTAAAGGTAACAAATAACCTTGCCGTTTTTTTAAAGCCAGTATCACTCGATTGAGTGCTTCTACAGCAGTTTGAGTATTAAGCGGCTCATTGGGCATACTGATATAATCAATAAAATGATCAATGGTTTTAACATAAAGCGATTGAAAATCACCTTGTGTCACACCGGACAACGATTGTATTTTTTTAATGAGTCTTTGCAGTGTCACATCAGGATAAAGTGCTGACGATTTTTTTATTGTCTGATGAGCGTTTTTTGTTTTTAACCAATTGAACATGAGCATCATGACCTAATTGTTGCACAATAGCAGACAGTAAGGCATAGGGTTGTTCTCCCGTGAGTACAATAGGCTGGCCTTCTCCATTGCTTTGACCAAACACTAAAATAGGCAAATAAATGCCGCCATCAACCGCATGCGTATTGGCTAATTGAATATTTTTAGCAATCTGTTGTTGTACTTTTTTGCTTTGCATGGTGCCTAATATTTTTGGGATATTAAGGCTTAAATTTTTGGCGATTATTTCTGCATCCCTTAGCGTTGGCGCGGCAAATGAAGTCATCAGTTGTTGGTGCACTGCTTGCCATTTTCCTTGCGACTCGCTTGCCAATGCAAAACTCGCAACAGGACGAGATGCCGGTGTCAGTAATGGCGTCACTCGGTGCATTATTTTTAAATTGGAGTATTGTTCCTGTAGTTTATCGATCACGGGCTCCATCCGGCGACAATGCGGACATTCGTAGTCATAATATTCTATTAATGTGACATTACCTGTTGGATTTCCGGTTATTGGTGCCGCAAACCCTATTTGCAGATTGAATAAACACAAAATACTGAGCAATAACTTATATAAAATTGATTTCATGGCATTACCTTTACAGTCTGCAAAGCAATTACAAGCTGGGCTTTTTATTTTTTTCCCAAGTCGTAAAGTGACAATTGGGGTATTGAGTACAACCCCAAAAAAATTTAGATTTTTTATTTTTTAGCCGCCTTAAGGCGGCTGAGCACTTTGGACAACAATACACTTTGCTATTTTGAGTTTCCGATTGAAGTTGCAACCGTGATGCTTCTTGACGTGTCCCTTCACTTTGAAGTTGTTCTAACATTTCTTTTAGCAATGCCGCTTGCGAATGAACAAACGAGTCCAAATGACCTTTACCTTCCGCAATGTGTTCTAATTGTTGTTCCCATTGTGCTGTTAACACAGGGTTTTTGACTAAGTCAGGCGCGATATCAATCAAAGCGCGCCCTTTATCGGTTGATAACACGTGCTTTGATTGGCGTTGAAGATAGCCCCGCTTAAATAAAAGTTCAATGATATTCGCGCGAGTGGCTTCCGTACCGATGCCCTGATTATCTTTTAATGTTTTTTTGAGCTGCTCATCTTCTACCCATTTACCTACCGTTTTCATCGCCTCAATGAGTGTGCCTTCCGTAAAGTGCGCAGGCGGTTTGGTTTGTTTACTTTCAACTACGGTTTTCTGATTATCAACGTGTTGTCCTGTTTTTAATAAAGGTACGGTATTATTTTCAGATTCATGATTAGCGGCAAGTTCTTTTGCATTAAAGGCGTGCTTCCAAGCTAACGTAACGGGTGTATTGCCAGTTGCAACAAAGCTTTCACCCGCGCAATGAATTTCAACCGTTCTTTGCAAATATTCATAATCACCCATCAGTTGCGCCAGATATTGTCGCCTGATGAGATCATAAATATTGAACTCTTCTTCAGACATGGCACTGATATCCACGCGATCATTCATTGTGGGGATAATCGCGTGGTGAGCGGTTATTTTTTTGTTATTCCACACCGACGATCGAAAAGAGTTATCGCAATGCGCCAACAATGGCTTTAATGTAGGATCAGTGCTTGCGATAGCCTCTAACACTTTGCTCACCTCATGGAATTGATCTTCGGGTAAATAACCACAATCGGTTCTCGGATACGTAGTTGCTTTGTGTTTTTCATACAAGGCTTGGGCGAGTGCTAAGACTTGTTTAGCCGAATAACCGAATGCACTGGAGGCTTTTTTTTGTAACGCCGATAATGAAAAACACAGCGGTGCTTTTTGTGTCTTTTTGCTTTCTTTGAAAGAAGCAACAACACCTGGCTCTTCATCCACTTTTGCGGCAATACTGTCAACAAGCTGCTGATCGAGGCAATGTCCTTCTATATCTAGCACTGAATCCGGTGCTTTCCAGGTTGTCCAGATTGGTTTATCCTCATCACCTGAGAACAGCGCTTTCAAAACAAAGTAATCTTGTGGTTTAAATGCTTCAATCGCTCGATCTCGATCCACCACGATTTTTAGTGTCGGTGTTTGAACACGTCCGATGGATAACACACTATTTACACCGTATAAAGCACTGGCACCCATGGTGAGATTCATGCCAATAGCGTAATCACTGCGCGATCGGGCCTGTGCGGCGTAATACAGATTTTCACTGTCTTTGCCTGGCCGGATATTTTTTAATGCTTTTTGAATTGAAATGTCGTCAAGTGCGTTTAACCATAAACGTTCTATTTTTCCTGTATAATTGCATTCATCCAGTATTTCTCTCACGATGCATTCGCCTTCGCGATCAGGATCACTTGCGATTACCACATGATGGGCATTTTTTAATAATTGTTTGATGATGTTAAATTGTTTTTTGGTTTTTGCTGATACCAGCATTTTCCATTCGCTTGGAATTACGGGTAATTTCTCAATGCGCCAAGGCTTAATATCAGGTCGATAATATTCTGGTGGCGCTAATTCGAGTAAATGCCCAACACACCAGGTGATAATAGTACCATTACCTTGCAAGTAGCCATCTTTACGTTCAGTGGCTTTTAACTGGCGTGCAATATCCCGTGCCTGTGATGGTTTTTCACAAATGAATAAAATCATAATACCCTCATCGATGAATAATTTTTTATAGCCAACTGAATAAATGACCAAGAAGGTTGTAAACAAAATATGCCTCAATAAATACAAATAATCCTAATAATTTAAGGCGTTGATTAGATAAATAAACGATTGTTTGTGCGTGCCATTTTTGCCTAACACCCACTTTTTCGATAAAATATGGCCACAATATAAGCACTAATGCGTATAGCCCATAACGCCATATAGTAAATACGAGGTGATACTGTTGAATGACTTGCGATAGCGTTTTAGCAGAGTTAAGCTCCATTAAGTAGTGGCTGATTAGGAATAATCCCGCAGCGAAAATTAATACAATAAGCAATAATCGGAGTAATGTTTTCATGAACCTAACCTCTATCAACATAATGAATACCAGGACATAACAACCATGAGTGCCGTTGAATGGCTACCCTTTATTTCACCGTTTGTTTGGATTCTGCTAGTCATTAACGGCTTAGCATTATTACCTTTAAAATTAAAAGTACGATTACCTGCTCGTGTTAAATTAACATTGGTTTTCTGTATGATTACACTCATAGGTTGGTTGCTTGCATTAATTACCGTTCACGTGATGACACCTGCTATTCGTGTTAATTTGCTTGCGTTTAGCAAGTTATTATTGATTCCTAGTCTGATTCTGCTTGGCATCACATTGATACGTCACTTAATGCAAGGTAATAATTTATTAGTGACTTTGTTAAAAATAGCAGGAAAAGGATTAAGGCCAATTTTACATTTTATAGCGCTAATTTCTCCAGCCATCTTACATATTATTACTGGCGCATACTCTAAATATGCGAATGAAAAATACGAAGATGACCGGAGAGAAGGAGAATGCAAAAAATCAGTACATCATCACATAAACAGCGAAGGTGAATATGCGCCTTACGATGATATTAATTATAAATTCTAAAGTTTATTTATCTTTGAAATCACGATATCAAGCGCCTTTTTCCCTAAATTGCCAGCTTCTTTCCCAGCAGATTCGCTGACTTGTTGAGTGCCTGATAAAGTGCCCATAATTGCGTTGCTTACCTTTAATCCTGCCCACGACATTAAAATTAGAAATAGCATAGGTAAAGCAATATAAAGCGTACCAATTATAAAATCGACCAGCGTTTTATTTAATCCGCCGTTATTATGCAACCACTGTTCTAATGCTATTGATCCACCACCTTGTGGATAGAGAGAAGCAATTAACGAATTATCAACATACAACACTAAATGCCATAAATAACTCCAAAATGTAATGGCAAAAATAACGGCTGCACCTGTGATGATAAAATGCAGTCGATAATTTGAGAACGGTATTACCAATGCTAGTAAGGCATAAATCGACATGAGTAATAGTGCTTGAATCACAGGGAGCGAATTAATCAGTAAAGTAAGTTTTGGATAGTAAGTCATTTGCTCCATACCAATACCAATACTCGAACCGATATAATCACTCATCCAATTACCGTGTATCTGATCATCTAATGATTCATAACCTCTCGAAATCTCACCAAAGGTCATGCCAGGATCGAAAGAATGTTGTATTAAATTTCGAATGCCAAGATCAGCAAGTTCTTTTGGATTATCCCCAATATGGGTAATCTTAGTCAGAAAATCAGTGGGTAAGGCTTTTTCTAAATTGGCCTGCAAGCCATTTTGTGAATCCGTCCACCAAGCTTGGCAATTTGGCTCTCCCCACTGAGAATGATTACCCACTTGTCCTTCAAATTGATCACGTGTTGAATCAAATAAAAACCCTGGAATCGGTTCTTGCGCTGACAATGAATCATAAAAACCAGGGGTGTGTAAAAAAGCTTGCGATCCAATCCAGCCTAAATCATTTTTTCCATATTGATTTTGATACTGTTGAATATCTGCTTTTTGTGACGTCGTCAAGTCACCGGACATATATTTGCTGTAAGCCGGCACATAACAATCATTATAAAATGCAATCGTTTCTTTTTTAACTTGAGGGTTAGTGATATGCGTTACATCTAACTGTGTTTGTAGTTCGCGGTAGTTAATAGGCGAACAACTTAATCCTTCCGTGGCCGCATGCGTAAACCCATTGGAAATCGCCATGACTAAATACCAGATAACGGGTACTTTAACACCGGTGGCTGCCTTAAATTGATTATCATAGGTCGTGCCAGTATGACCAGGTGTCGCAACTTGAGCGCTGGCGACACATGCTGGTTCATAGTGTAATACCTTTGGATCAAGTGGCACGGTGGGCACACAACAAAACTCAATCACTAATAGTGCGCCTACAATCTGTATCATGAGTCGTCGCAATGCAATAACCGCCGCACTTTTCGGTTCTTGCGATTCAAAAGGCTCTAAAAAACATTTCATCACAATACCAATAAAGGGAATAAACACCAATCCGGTGCCCACCATTAATATCCATAAGTTTTGGTATTGTTGCCAACCGATTAATGTGGTGTATAAGGCCAAATAACCTGTCACACTCATAATGATTACCTCATGATTCTCTCAGAGAACAAGGCGCACCATGATGCGCCTTTGATAGTTGTGTTATCGAATGAAGCTCACTACCACGCTGATTTTGTGGTGGAGTCATTCGTTTTATTGGCGATCGCCCCATTTGTCATCATGGGTGCATTGGGTTTCGGCATCGCAATCGCCGTATTTTCTGCATCAACCGAACTGCCTGCTTGGGTGATCGTAGAGAGCATGTTTGACATCAGCGTTTGTCTTGCTTTGACAAAGAGCAAAATATCTTGCACGTCTTGCTGCAATAATGAAATCGAGTGCTGAATATTTTGCTGTGCGGCTTTGTTGCTATAAATTGCTGGAATACGTCCACCCGATTGTAATATTCGCATTGCAAGCCGTGCTTTATTGATGACATTTATCGCGGCAATATTTTGCGCGAGCTTATCAACAATAATGCTTTGTATCACTTTGGGTTGTTTGCGGATATCACGAATGATTTCAGGCGATAATGCCATCCCATTCGGTGATATTGTTTGTAGATTCTCAATGGTCAACTCTGTTGAACCTGTGACTAACGCTTGCAATTTTGGCAAGATCTGCCCTGTCTGATATTGAATATCGGAATACAAACCGACACCTGGTTTTGAGCTTTTTTGGCCGCCATTGTAAGTGGTAATGGTTTCATCACCAACTACATTGGTCACCCAATCGGCCGCGTCTTTTGCGGTTGGGAAAATCCGTGAGAGTTCAGAGGGTGAGTCACCGAATACATTATTTTTATTGAGATGTGATGCGCTATCACTGACGATAACATCGTAACCCGACATGGCGGTATCATGAATGACCTGAATCGGTGGTTGATTTTCGCCACCTGCATTACGTGTTTGAACGCCATTGCTGTCAACGGTTGAATCAGGATTTACCCAGGGGACACCACTTTTACCCGCATCGCGTGACACATCTTGACGAGCTTGATTAATATCACCATCGCCTGAGATTTCAGCCGATCCAATTTCTTGCTGCCAACGATTCCCTAGAGAAATCTGTCCCCAATGCGCATAAGGATTTTGCCCTGCCGCAATTTGTGACTGCATCACCTCACAGGATTTGGTAGACACGGCCATGTCTTGTTTTGCGCCCGCCATCGCGTTGGTGATTAAATTATAGAGATTGGGATCAGCGCGTGAGAGTTCATATAATGGGAACTCGGTTACTGCACCGGTTGCATTATTTAGCACTTGTTGCTCAACATTCAGCGCACTGTCTTTAATTTGATTCAATGAATTTTTAATAGAGGCGATAGGATTAAATGCGCCACAATCAAATCCCAATCCCACATCACCTTCTGCATTTAAGGGAATGGTGGACGTATTATAAAATGCCGGTAATGGCACATCATCACCACCACCCATTTGGTAATAGAAATTGCTTTTAACAGCAGGAATCAAACCACCCGATGCAGCATAGGTCATCTGATTTAAGCTCATGATTGAAATAAGACTCGCTGCTAATGCAAGTGATAAGGATCTTGTTTTCATAGCAAATAACCTCAAACATTATTTTTTAAGGAAAGGAATGCATTTTAATAAATTAAAAATTGATAGAGCCTAAATACGTTGCTCCATGATCAGGAATGCATCCATGATAATGTCGCCAGAGCACCCAGACATAACGATCATCCCCTTTGGTGGAAGCATCAGCTTCCCAAGGACGTAAGCTGGTGATATCACTGCCACCGAATACCGTGCATTGATCTTCTGCTTTGGGGTAAATCATTTGGTACTGTGCATCTTTACTGTTTTCTTTCACAGGATCAGCACTACAGTGTTCACCGCAGGTATTCGATAACGTCCTATAAACATGTGGTTGGCCAACCGCCGTGATAATGGTAGAGGCTCTTAAGGCATCGACTGCCCCCGCTTTGGCATCGTCCGGTTGATTCACGTAACCATTGCGTGGATAAACAGGCCCCCAGTCATGTAAAACTAGCGTACCCACTTCGTGAATGCCTGGTATGATGCTACCTGGATAAAATTTTTCTAATGCTGGGAAACGCCAGGCATACGCATCCATTAGCGAAGAATAATAAGGCGTATAAGGGGTTGCGGTACTGGGTAATATCAACCCATAGCCGCTCAAGAGACTTAACGCTGGATTTCCAATAATATCGACTTCATGGAATTTATTATTGAGATCACGGTGTGAGTTATCATGCTCATTACCTGAACCCATATTAAAATGCGCAAACTGCTTAATTTGGACTTTTCCAGCTTGGTAAAAGACAGGGTCTTCAATATGCTGTGCAAACCACCAGGGATTATTATCCGGTTGGGTAAAGCTACTCACGACCGCATCGGGAAGATAATGATCCACTTTTAGGGTAGTTTCGATATGACAGCCAATCGGTGAACATCGCAACCAAAAACATAAGCCTACAATGCGATAATGTAGGCAATGTGATAATCCTTTTATTGTATCCTCGACGATAGCTAGCGAATTAATGGTATCGCTGGCATAAGCGTTGTAAAGCGGCAGCAAACAGGCAACGACAAGCAACAGTCTGGTTGCCAATTTTTTTATTGTGTTCATGATAATTAACCTAATGCGTTACACTTATTTTTTTAAAATAATTACGAATTGATTAATAATGTTTGGGACATACGTGCTGGGATAGCCGTAAGCCGTGAGTGCGTTACTATCTTGAATGACATTAATCAATCCTTGCAACCTTAATTGCGTCTCTTTTAATATGTGAATCAAATCAGAATGGCGAGCATAATAATGACCTTGATATCGTTGATCCGAAATTATTAATGCCATATAGCCATTAGTCACCAGTTTATTTTTGTATTTTGACAGGTTGTTTTTTATTTCTTCCAAGTGGTTTTGATAACTGATAATGGATTTTTTAAAATTAAATAACGGTATTTCTGTGAGTAGAAAATTAACCGATTGGTTTTTTATCTGTCCCAAAACATTAACATCGCTTTCTTTATCAAACAATTGATACGGCTTTTCTTGTAAGTGATAATCCAGATGTTCAATCGCTTGATGTTTTTCTTGATCTGTTTCAGCAATTCCAATAAATTGACAATCCGCCTGCAAGGCAGCCGCTAAGGTATCGCCATGCTGTAAATTGGGATCAAACACGATTTGGCCTTTTTGCGTAAAGAGTTCAATCAATTTGACGCGCGTTTCATCGAGTGGTCGATAAGTCATAAATTTGGTTTTATATTTTTTTCGTTTCATTAAAAAAGTGGAATACTCAGATAATTTTACTTTGTCACTCCAAGACAATAGTTTTTGCGTAATCCACACACTTTTAGATAACTTAATCCATGCCTTGCCGTTTAAGTTATTGAGCATCTGAATAATCCTGGTTAGCATTTGATAATGAAAGGTCAAGACACCTAATCCCTGGCTACTTTGATAACGAAGTATTTAGGTGCCTTGCTGGTTATCCTTCCATGCTTTTTGCAATCCACTTTGCCGCTTCCAATTCAGAAATATGGTATTTATTCATCAATTGTCTGCGTTCTGCTTTTTCATGTTTTTCTGTCATCGCTAGCGCCAAACTTAATCGTGGCGGTACGTTACGAAATAATCCTTTAACACGGTTACAAAGCAGGACACCTTCCACGTATTTTTTAGCGGCTTTACGTACCGAACGAAATAGTTCGCGTTCTTCTTCGTTAAGTTTTCTAAATTCTTCTACGGATTTCATTTCGACTTCACTCATCCCCAAACAAATCCAAAACTCCATCATGCTGAGAATTTTTCTGGCTTCCTTCGGAAAGTCAGCAACGTTTTGTGTCGCCAGCCACAACCATAAACCGAATTTACGTGACATTTTGGCGCATTTCGTTAAATAAACGACCGTCAGTAAATTTTTAGTAATGGTGTGAATTTCATCGCCAAAAAATACCGTAAAACGTTCCTCAAACTGGCGTTCTTCCGCTTTGGCCATGGTGCGTGACATCAATCCCATAAACGCCAACGCATTATGCGCTTCATAACCTTCGTCTTTAAAAAGACCTTGTTCAAACAAAGTAATGTCGGCATCCGGCCATGGTTTTCCTCTGCGATTAAAGACAAGATTGGCAATTGTATCCTTGGTGAAAAAAGCCATACTGTCTGCCATTGCCCGCAAGCGTGCTTGTTTTTCGGGTTCTTTTGCATTTGACTCCAACTCCCTTGCCATCTCACGCAACGCATCCACCACATCGGATGGAATCATTTGATCAAAACCCTGAGCACGTGCTGCGCGAGCGGCACGAATTAACGCATCCAAAATCAACATGCGATCTTGCCGCGTTAGATTCTCTTGCTCTTTGGCTTCACCACCGGTAATCATGAGTTGGGCAGCCAATGCCATTTCACCCATATAATCCCGCTGGGCTTCATTATCTTCGTACTCATGATTTGTTTTCTCAGACTCTGACGCGTTACGATGATCCGCTGCTTCAAAATCTTCCTCTAAACGATTTTCAAGCTTTGCTAATGCCTGTTCTGGCAATGTGCATTCCATCGCGTCGATTTGCGCCAGCATTTTGGCGCTATCCACAAAGGGGTTTAGAATAGGCGGGTTATCTAATGTCACCGCCACATGGTGCACCGATAGCCCTTCCTGTTTAAAGTAGTCCTTCAGTAAATGAAATGAATTACCGGCATCGACCATCACCAAATAAGGGCGATAGGTTCCCATCGTTTTAATTAATAAATCAGTACTGGTGGCTGACTTACCGGCACCTGTAGAACCGAGCATTAATAAATGACTGTTTTGGTCTTTGTCATCAGGGTTGAAAGGATCAATCGTAAAACTTTCCCCACCTCGATTAAGGAATTGCAATAAGGGGTGGCCCGTTCCTCGTTCGCGGCCATAGAGTGGGAGTAGATTCGCTAACTGCTTCCCAAATACATAACCACTGCGATATAGGTTTTGCTTATCGAATTGATAACTGTAGCAAAAAGGTAAATTGTTTAAATAGCTATGAATGGGTACAAGATCGTGATCACCTTTTAACACATGAAGCCCGTTATTAATGAGCAATGATTCTAAGTCCGTTTCTTTCTCAGCGAGATCTCTCAAATCATTACCACGCAAATATACGCCCATTGAAGCCGGAAACAAAAAATTACCTTTTTCAATCGCCGTTTTAGCCATTTGGCAGTCTTCAAAGGTGACACTCGCTGCCGTGGTATTGCTTTTTCGAGCACTTTCTTCAATACGATCCAAATGGTTTTTGACAATTTCTTGTGATTGAATCACCACCGTCATGACAAAGGTAGCGCCTTCAGGAAAATTATCAAATAAACCATAACGAAAATTACCGAATGCGCGATCTCGTGTGAGATGCCCCACATCAGGGACTTTGGTTAAGTGTTGAATCGTCACATAACGATGCGGTAATCCATCAAAGTACCAAACGCCATCTTTTTCTTTAGATTCTGGTACTGAATAAAACAATTGCTCGGAAAAATCATAGCCAAACGGTTTAGCTTCATCTTTTTCTGGATAAGCCAACAAATCAAGTAATTGATCAGAATTGCCTTTGGTCACACCAGGTGCTGGATTAAACCAACGAATCAACCAATCACGAAAATCTTTACCCTGTAAGCGTCTTGCCTCAATACCGACACCTTTTAATTTAGAAACAAAACTGGTAGCAACCTGATTTAAATCTTGCAAAGCGGTGCGTCCGCGCCGTAGCGCCATTTTTTTATGGTATTGACGATAGAACGCCACACGAACTTTACGCTGTCCACCGTGAAAGGCACTATCAGTCACCTTATCATCATAAAAAACACCGCCTGGCTTTCCTAGCCACTCCGAATACGCTTTCATTAGCGCTAAATAAGACGCTTTAAACGGGCTATCTTGCGCCGTTGGTTTAATGTATTGTGCAATCAACTGATACAGATAGGCCATGCTTAGCTCATCATGCACATAAAACTGCAATATCCACGGTGATTCCTCATCGCGATATTGAGGGAAGGTATCTTGAAAAATGCCTTGTAAACCATCGCGCAAATTAGCTAAGTAGTGTTCTGTTTTGGCTTCACTCGGTATTAAATTCAACTCAAAAGCCGCGCCCACGGTGGTATCCTGCAAGAGCACGCTTTGGCTTTCATCATCAAATTCAACCCAAGGTAATTGCATTAAAATGGATGGCGGCAACTGATAATTTTTTTTCGCAAGTTTAACCGTTAATGCTTCTTCATTTTTGTGTTGACGTAATAACATAATTAATCTCCGCTCATCAGCGCGATATAAGATAGCTATTTAAAAAGTTGTTGAGTTTATTTTTGGATTATTGCGTGTCGACTTCACCTGGCATCGCATAATAGACATGCGTATACATAGGAAAAACCGTTGAATAGCCAGGAACGGGACTTAGGTTATCGCCTGACCCCGCTTCATGAGGATACACATACATCACGATACTGGGATTCGGCAGTTGTGGAAATTGCGCATTAATTTCGTTTTCTTGTGAGCGGGTATAAGCACTGTAGTTTGGTGGTCGCGCTCGCAGATCCGATACGCTGGCTCGTACTTGTTTTAATGAATTTCCACTGGCTCCAGACGATCCGTTAATCGCATCATTATAGGCTTGTTGCATGGTGACGCTACCTTTCGGCATTTGGCTTGACATCATGCTAGAGCATCCCGTCAGGCTTGCCGCACCCATGAGGCTAATCAAGCTCACGGTGATCAGTTTGCAATGCATCTTCATAACTCACTTTCCTCGCTGATACGTCGTAGTTAATGGGAATTTGTTGAGTGATATTGACCACTACTTTCGTTGGCTTTCCGGTTTGGTGATCGATATTAGGCACATACACATAATCAAACGAATTTTGTACGCGGCGATTCCACCAGGTCTGCGCCGCTTGGCTTGCGGCAGAAGCACCCTGACCCAGGGCAGCCTTATTGGCGCTGCCAATCAATGTGCTAAACGTGGCACCTTCTGCCGTCGTCGAGTTCCTATATTGTGCGCTGGATAAGGCATTGGCATAACCTTCGGCAGCACTCAACCCCATCTGTGCACCTAAAAATAAACCCGCATCAGAATGAAAACTACCGGCAATACAGGGATTGCCGGTTTGACTCGAGATATAGCCTAATGAGTTGTCATTGCCTTTAGCTTTGGTGGTACTAATCGTGCCATCATTAAAGATAAAGGTAATGCTATGGATATCACCTCTCGCACAGTGGCCTAGCATATCACCACTGGCGATACCACTCATGACAGCACCCTTAACACCCGACAAAGGATAACCGTTGGCCGTTAAGTTGTTGGCTGATAGCACCAATTTAAAATGATACGGTGATGGCAGCTTGCCATCGATAGGGACTCGCCCAACCAAGGGTGTCATTAACGTCGCACCGGTTAAGGTGGCATTCATGGGAATGGTGTAAATCGGTTTTGCTGGATTTTTCTTTTGTGCGTTTCTTGATTCAGCATTATTGTCATGCAAAAGTGACTCGGTATTATCATTTAAGTCAAATAATCCATTGCCAGTTTTAGTGATAGCACTTGTTTTTTTCTGGGCGGTTTTTGACAAGTCAGAAATCCAGATAAAAGAGCCGCTATCACTTGTCCCATTAATGGGGTAATCTTCGGCATTCGTTTTTATTTTTTGCTTTAAACTCTCTTCAAACGCTTGTTGTTTTTCTTCGTTTTGGTTCTGTATTTTTTCTAAAGCCGTCTGCACTTGATCGGAGAGTGACTTTTTTAAATCGCTGATGGCATTTTTATTCTGTGCTTGTAAGTGTTGAACCGTTTGCTCTAATTGTTTATTTTTATTTTCGACATTGAGCAAATCAGCCGTCATCGTTTTCAAGGCTTCCACTTTATTATCAGCCGATGCGTTATCGTTAACATAGTGAGCTGGTTGTTCTTTGGGTGTTTCATTACCTACAATAGAGATAACAATAACCAGAATGACAAACACCGCAGCAATTAAGCCACCAAATAACTGGGTTGTTTTACTTAAATTTTTAAACATGCTGATTTCCTCACGTTGCGACTTTTAGGTTTGTGGTGCGCATGCTTGTATCGCTTGTGCAAAGGGTTGGCTTGAGACAACAAACAAAATGGATGTATCTCGGTTAATGGGTGTGCCATGAGGCGCCAAAGTTGTTTGTGGATAGAAACTGGCAGCAAGCCAGGTGCCACATAAAAGCCTTGGGTCAAGGCGTAATGATTGACTCAACACATTCTTAATCAATAACGCCGTTACATATAAATTCCCGCCTCGCCAGCTTGCTAATGGCATGGCAGTTGCACTTCCATCATAAAATAATGGCACAACATGCGCTGTTTCCATCGGAAATCGCGTGATATTGATTGACTGCTTTAATAATCGTTCAGGTGCGTAAATTTGTTGTATGGCATAACGGGTTAACGTGACATAATTAACACTTGCTGCACTGAACTGACTTTGTGTTGTTGAAGAAACAGGGGTTGATTTTGGTAACACAATATCTACGGGATTATCATTAGCATGCGCTTTAGCGTTAATATCCAATAAAATAATTTCACCACTGGCAAGCTTTGCTTCCACCCTTTCTGTGCTAAAGGGTTTTTTAGCGAACAAATAAAGTGTGCGATTGTCATTTTCAACACGAAGCACAGAAGAAGGTAGGAAACTTGTGTTATAGCCAAATTGCACCTTTGTGGGAAATGTCACAAAACGCTCGACACCCACCGGCAGCGTGATTTGAATGGGTTCACGTTTCCAAACGACATGTTGATCCGATTGATTCCGAGTCAATGGTTGAGACTCTGCAAAACCAATAGATGCTGTTCCTAAACTTAAAGTAAAAATGCTCGCTAAACAGCATAATTGAATAATACGATTCATAACGAACCTCTTGATGAAAAGTAATCTAATCAATGAAATAAAAAGTGATTTTGATTAAATGATAGTTTTGATGCGTTCAGGACTTTCTTCAAAACCGGCAATCGCTAAGCCCCAAGGATTTTGTTCGGCATCGACGTCGTAGCGTACGATTTTTAGGGTGTAATTCATCTGAACGTCTTTCACAATTTTAGCATTGGTATTCATCATTTCGGTTAAATGCATTTTTAGATGAACAATCCAGGTACCATGCCCCATATATTTCACATCGTGTGGGGAATATTCACTACCAGAGATGCCTTGCATCAGCCGAAGCCGATCTTGTAATTCCCCTTCGTTCAATAAATAATTATAATTCTGAATCAATTTTAATTTAAAACTGGGCGTTAAAAACGGTGAAAACTGCGTAATTTGAGCCTTATAGTTTTGCATACCATTTTGAGACCAATGATTGATACTTTGCCAAACATAGAACGCAAAACTATACACGGTTGTTGGTGGCACTTCGCCTTGCGTAATAGTAAGTCCACTTACTGGAATTTGGCGTGGTACTTCAATTTTAATTTTGGATTGTGAATGCATCCAACCCAATAACGCCAATGCGTTAACCAGAAATAATAAGATAATCACACTCCAAAGTGTGCGAACATGCTTTTTCGCCTGCTCTAGTGCATTTAAAAATTTCATGAAATAAATCTCCAGCGAAACATTCTTGGTGAATAGTCCTTAAATCAGAATACCGAGAGAAATTAGCGGCGTACTTGCCATTTGCCACTGTATCGAATAAAAGGTGATGGCTTGATGCCTTGAGAATCAAGCCACAACAAAAATTGCTGTTTCACGTAACCTTTGGGTTTTCCATCTTTGAGTTTTTGCATAACGGTTGCAAAAATCCAACCGACAGGAATAGCGGCTGGAAAGCTCAATCCTAAACCGATTAAAAACAGGCCAAAAAGCAGTTTCGTGAGCAACCCTAGCACTGACACGGTAAAGATCAAGCTCATGACACCGATCAGAATCATTTCTTTTCGGGTATTCCCACGGAAGGAGACAACGTCAAAGTTCAATCGGGAAGCCAAGATATCCGGTAGATGGTTTTGCATTTTTAAATACCCATTTATTCAATACTTGTGGCGGAATTAGGTGGGTTGATAACTCGCCGCACTCCAACCAATCGCAATCAAAATAATGCCGACCGTAATCGCCAATCCTGAAATCACCAGCGTGGTGAGGAAGCTTCCTGTTTCTTTATTACTGGAATCCTCACGTAATCGATGCATAATCACGCCAATACCCACCAACATCATAATAATACCGCCACCAATCATGGCGTATTTCATGCTGGTTTCCATGTGTGTGCCGACAGCTTTAACCACATCACCGCCTTGCACATCAATCGTAGGGAATGGATTATCACCTGGAGCAGCAAACGCTGAACCACTTAACCAAAGTATGAAAAATCCCATAAAAAATTCATATTTTTCTTTGAGGATACTCCCTATTTTGTGCAATAGTTTCATCATAAAAGCCTCCGCTATGAAGCAAGTTAAAATAACTGGAAGAAGTTATTCAGCGCTAATCGTTCGATTAGCAGTGATTGAAATAAATGTTTTTTCAATAAAAGACGTTACCGACTAAGCGACAACAAAGCTAAAAAACACCATGAGTAGGCTGGCTAAACTGAATAAATACAGCATAAAGCGTAAGCGATCTTGTATTTGGCCATCTTCGAGTAATTTAATCAGACCAATCAATATAAAAATGCTGACAACGATAATGAGTAAACCGGCGCTCAAGCGCAACAGAAAATTTAAGCTGTCGGCATGGATGCCGCTTGCCATGTAAAAGGATTGTTGTTGTGCTGGAGTCATGGTGTTGAATCCTCACTGTTAAGCGACGGTTGCTTTTTTAATACCGACTCAGACATAGGCAAATAGTCGCCAGACAGTGGTTTAATGACCCTAGATTGTATTGAAACACGATTAATCGCTTGAGCGATGCCCGATTGAATTTTAGCAACATCATAACGTAACCCATCAAATTGGAATTTAACCCTAGCATTGGGGTCTTGTTGTTTTTCAGCCAAATTAATTAACGGATTCACCTGATTTAACAGCCGACTGATACGAGCCAATGTGGCATTCATTTGTTCAGTATTAGCAAAACTAACACCGCTCATCAGAAACAATGCAAGGCAACTGATTAATAAACTGTATTTTTTAATGAATTTCATTGTGCTTGACCTCGTGTTGTTGTTTTAACTGTTGCCAAATTTTAGGAAACCGTTTGGGGAAATTGTGTAATGCCTTTAATGTCTGCCAAGCCAGGTTATTTTGGTGATCAAAAGCCAGTAAATTTTTAGCCCCAAAGACCAATGGTTCTTTGAATAACGGAATATCATGTACACTATGATGAATGAGGTAGTTTTTGTTAGATTGTCTAGCGGTAATGTGTCGACCCGCTAAATAGGTCACTAGAAAATGCTGACCAAATAAGACACTGGCCATTTTTAAATGATGCTGTGTTTTCTCATCTTTTACTTTTAAAGGTATTTCAATGCCACTAGGAATCAGTGAGCAATAGTTTTCTTGACCAAAGAATAATTGTATATAAGGGATTCTGGCTTCATGTAAACTGTTTTCTGTTTGGTAACAATCCCAAAAAGCACACAGTGTAACAATAGCAGGATGTCCCTCGCTATGCGCATAATGCCATGCCCAACGATTGATATTTTTATTTTGTGCAAGGCAGATAGCATCATAAACAAGCCCCGTTTGTTTTACATAGGCGCACGCATTTCGTTGATGCTGATCAAAACGATTTTGATACACTTGACTAGAAATTTCATTTTCTCCAAGCAAATCATCTCTACTGTTATTCTGTTGAACTAATAACATACTATTTCTCCGTTTAAATCGGGATTATCGATTAAAGATATTTTTTGAAGCTTTTTGTGGTGATTTGTATCGCCAAACCAAAAGTCATTGCAGATGTCATCACTATCCATTCTGTGTGTATGATGGATACCGGTAGCATTAAAACCATAAAAATGCCAAGAATAAGACTCAGCATGATTAACGGTTTTGCATGATGATAAATGAAAGCGCTTTCTCGACCAGCCGCCATACGTCGAATATAACGTCTACCTAATCCATCGATTAAACCGACAACCCCGAGTATTACAAACAGTATCGACCAGCGTAGAAGTAGGTATAAACGAATGAGTAATAACTTCGCCCCACCCAGTGTCGCATGAATAAAAGGTAATAACTGAAGCCATAGTTTATGCTGATAATCACTATTTATGACAGGCAAATGAATATTAGGCTGAGTTATCGATTCAGGAATAGCTTGTATCCATTGAGACACCCAAACAGTATGATTATTAGTCATATTGCTTATGACAGTGTGATAGTCATTTTGCTCCAATTGGTTTAGCGTATAAATTCCTGCTTGCCCATGCAAATTAATCATTACCATGCATACGACTATGCAACCTAAACAACCCATAAAAAGCCAGCCAATGATTCTTGTAACCAACCAAAACCATAATTCCAATACTGTTGGAGCGCGTTGTTGTTTCATAGCTAACTCAATTTAATATTCATCGGTTACGGTTGCATAGAATGAACGAGTGCTTCTACGCTCTCTGGCATGGCTTCCATATCATTTTTAGGTAATGGAAAACGCACTTTATAGAGTTGACCACCCTCTAATAAACAAAAGGCTTGTCCTTTGGGTAATTGCATCAAATCATCAGACGAGATCAAAGGCACTTCTGTAGTTGTGATACGATCCTCCGTATGACTTGAAAAATGAGCACCTTCTGTTAAGGTTGATGCATCACTTGCTCCAGACGATTGCACCATATCCTTCACCTGAACTCGCTGCGGCAATTTATCGGTGAGTAAACGAGCGGTGCTTTCTTCAAGCACTCGCAAACAAATCAGACTATTGAAATTACCAAATACTTGGTTTGCTTTAGCTTGACTACCTAGTCTAGCGAGCACATCGGATCCCGTTTGTGTTGCTACGGTAAGTTGTAAACCAGCGCCACCGCCTTTATTCGCAAGGGGAATAAATTCATCACCCGCAAGCTCGTTAAACTCATCACTGTAAACATTCACCTTATTGAGAGTTTTTTTATGTTCAGCTTCTGCAATACCGTCTTGCACGCCAAATTTATAGATTTGACCGACAGTAGAACACAAATCGGCGAACATACTATTACCTACAGCAGAGCTTACAGTGCTATCCGACAACGCATCTAATCCTACATAAACGATCTTCTTGCCTCTAATGACTTGCAACCAATCAAAGATCGGTCTCTCATCATTCAGATCACAGTAATCAGGTGATATCAGCTCTGAAATTCGGCCTGTTGTTAATTTTGAAAATAAGGGCGATAGTGATGCCGTAATTTTTTGAAAATAGGTTTGATCATAATTAAAAATAGCTTTTAGTCCATCATAGATAACATTATCGAGCTTTAATGTATCGACAAATCGAACCAATGCAATCATAAACGGACTGCGAGCCTTTAAATGAAACGGCAAATTTTTGACGTCAATGCTCTTGGCTTGTTGTTCGACTTTTTGCTTCCACTCGGAATCAATACTAGGTAACCATCGTTCGCAATATTCTAGTAATAACGGATCAATATTTAAAATATATTTATCCATATCTTTGTAGCTAGGTTTTTTTCCTAACGCAACCAACGCATTAGCAATGATATTGACAAACCGCCACGCAAACTCTTTGAATGCAGCCGATTCACCCGAACTGGGTAATTGATTAGCTACACGATTAGCTACTTCTGTAATACGTGCAAAATTACCAATCGGATTATAGCGGGCAGACACACTTGGGTAGCCCAGATGAAAAACAATCACATCGTTTTCTCGATCGACTTCTTTAGCTTCATAACAAATACGTTTTAATAATTCTGTATCACCTTTAGGATCAAATACAATGACGGCGGAATCTTGTCGACGAATATCACTGGCAATCATGAGTTCTAAAAGTCGAGTTTTACCGACGCGTGTTGTGCCTAATATCATGGTATGACCGACCCGTTCCGACAAATTTAAGAAAACATCTTTTTCTAAAGGTTCAATACCATGTATAGCAGGATTGCCGCCTACCGGTGGCAACGGTCGTACAGGGTTAAACACGCTTTGGCTCGATAAAAAACGACTTAATGAATTATTGTCATGTTCATGTTTGCATTCAAATCGTCTTGCCCATTGATAGGCTTTACCAGGTTTTAAATAACGCTCACGACCATTTTGCTTTAAATCACGTAACCGTTGTGTATGTTTGGCTTCCCATTTAAAGCCCTTGCCTAAAAATAATGTCTGATGGCTGATCGGTAATTCAGTCGAGCTTAGACTATAAAACGGTAAACGTTTTAAGTTTTTTTGATAGCGAAATACCTTTAGCCCTTGAAAAAAACGCCACAGTCCTATCGCAAATAATGTTACTCCTAAGCTTTCACTCACATAATGACTTAACAATAATTGGCTGGACATATTTAATATGAACAAACCAGCTAAAATGCAGATTACGCTCGACCACCATTCAATAGGTGCTCTTAATAAACTTTCTAATGCGTGTGTTTTCATTATAGTTACTGTTCAATTAAATTATTTGAAATTAAAGCTGGATAATGTTTAAGCCCTAAATTCTTAGCGATGGAATCGCCTGGTATTGCCATGAGTGATAAATGGCTAAAAGCAGCCGTTAAAGCCTGCATAGCTTCTTTTGAAGATACATTCACCACATATCCTTTCGCACGCAGTTTTGCCAAACGTTGCTGATACTGTCTTAACCATGCTTTTGACATGGCATCATCACCGACGATAAAAATTGGTTGTGGCAATGTCACGTGAATAGGCTTTGACATGACTTTACCTGGTGTCAGCGCAGGCGAACGCACAGGGAAGACTTTAGGCAATACTGCATTTTTCGGTTGAGTTTTCGCAATTTTCTCTGCTAATGTCTCATTCGACAATTGTTGTAATTGGTCAAGCGCAACAATTGTGTCATCTTGTGTTTGTTCAACTGCCTCGATGTCTGCTGGATGTGCTTTTAAATAATCTCGAATAAGGTGCGTTGCATGAGCCCCATTGGCGATAACAGCAGTGCTTGCTGGTTTGGCTAATAGAATGGTTGGAAAGGAGACTAAAACAACCAAAAAGGCTACAACCCAAAAGCCTAAAAGGAATCGCCAACTTTTGATTATATTATTTAATAAACCCATGCAACGCATAACGCTTTACCTCAACTCGATTATTAAAAATAGGATCTATAACAGTTGCTCATATTGAGATGAGGCCAGCCACTTTTCACTAGGGTAATAAGCCACCATCACCGTGCCATCTTTAATTGTAGAAATAATTTTTTGAGCGATTGCTTTACTAATGCCAAAACATCCATAGGTGCGACCGATTCGTCCATATTGTTCAGCAAAAGTTTGGGAAACATACCAAGCTGGATGCATGACGATATCGCGTGTAAATGCATTACTGTTAAAACCTTTATCCAGACCACGTAATCGCATGGAGTGACCACCTCTCCCGTAGTAAGTTTTACCGGTCAGATACACACCAATGCTACTTTCGTGTGAATTAGGTCGATTAGAAAAATGTTTTGCAACGTTTAAACCTGAATTTTGTCCATGAGCCACATAGGTAAAATACTCTGTGTTGCCGTTTTTCATGTTGATAACCCATAGTCGTTTCTCATTTGACGGTCGATTAAAATTAACAATAGTTAATTGTTGTTGTTTGTCTTTGCCTTGTAATCGCAAATGATCATAAGCGCGAACACCCGCTAAAAGCGCAGCGATGCTTAATTGTGGATTATCTTTTTCAATTTTTTGTATGATTGACCTGGGTGTTGCACTGGCTGTTGCAGTAGGAGCTGCGAAAACAGCATTATGGGCTGAAAGACCCGTAGCTAAAACGATACTAACAACAGCAACATTCAATGGAATGGCCATAGCATAAACCTCATTTTGTTGTTGAAAAAAAGAAAGCTTTGATCTCGCGCTATTTAAGCGAGGCAGTGGCTTTTATTCAGAAATGAATTTAGAGAACAGACGATAGTGTGATCGGCTGAAAATGCGAGTTATGAACAACGCCGACGAAAGGCAGGTTTCCCTTTTTGCCTTTGGATATGCTTTCAAATCGACTATTGCCATAATTTAATGTGACTTGTTTGTTCACAATATCAGGGGGTATGCCAATATTGGCAGCCCATGTTTCAATGCTCTTTTGATTAACGTGTTTACCGACAAAATAGATATCAAGAACGGTATCGGGTGTTGCTTGAATCGTTTTTATTAGATGCTGATAAGCAAAGCGACCTAATGGTGTATGAATACCGACAAATAGCCAAACTCGATCACCGGCTTGTAATGCGCTACTCTGCAAATTCATTGAGCCAGGTGTCATGATGGGTTTTTCATTGGGATATAATTTTTTATAAGCTTTCGAATAAATACTATTAAACGCTAGCTCTCTCGTGACACGCGCATGCATGTTATGCGCTTGAATCTTAGCGTATTGCATCATGTCATTGGGATCTTTAGCATTGAGTGCTAATACTTCAGTCGGATCTAAGTCTTTATACCAATAACCGCTGGGCGTATTTTTCATCAACCACAAATAGTGTTTAAATGCTTCCGTTGTAAGCCCCCACATCTTGGCTTGATCTTTTAAGCTATCTTGTATTGGTAGACTCTGAACAATTTGATCTTGAGTTTGTTGTGTTTGCACCAATTGGAGAGTATCGGCCAATGCAGGAAGTGTAGTAAAACTTAAAAACCAAAATATAAAACCTGACAATAATGGTAACGGGTTACAAATGTGTTTATGCTGATTTTGGTTTTTGTACTTGAGCTTGTTCATGACCATTGATCTCCGAACAGTTACGACCATCGGGCAACTGATATTGCCTTTGATAGTCGTCTTTTTTTAAGTTGGTAATTAATACGGGTGCTATTAAGCAAGCTTTAGAATGCGAGGGTTGTATGGGCATATAACCTAGTCGATGCATCATGTTAGCGCAGCCTGTAAGCAAGCTGGTTCCTATCACAATAGCTCCCATGACACTGATTAGTTTTATATGCCGCATGGATGGTGTGAGATAATTTTTCATAGGGTCCTCATTAATTTGCTCGTAATTTCACATAAAGGATTTGATTGCCTACTTGTTTTGAAAAAATGGCACTCTGCTGAGAAAAGTTCATACTTTGCAGTGCCCATCCTCTGCAAGCCGGACAAATTTGCTCAACACTTAAGGTGGTTTGGTTACCATCGACATCGATGATGGTACGCATGCCATCGCTAAACCCTTGGACAGCTACTAACCTAAAATAGCGTTCCACCGATTGAGGCGTTACCCAAGTCTTTTTTTCAGTTTGTTTGATGATTTTCTGCACCGAACTTTGAAGGCTATTAACCTTTCCGAGCAGTTGCTCATCAGGTGCTGAAACATTTTGCTTTAATTGCTGTACATCTTGCTGAGAGGCCAGTGAAGACATACTGGATTGAATAGATTGAAGTTGATTTTTTACAGCAGCATATTGAGCACTGGAGATAGCCTTTAATTGATCTAACTGCGCCTGAAACTTTGCGTTATTAGCAGCTATGATGCTATTTTCTGGATTAACGGTTTTATTTTGTTGTTTATTTAATGGCTGCGTTTCAAAGCGTACAGGATAACGGTTATTTGAAGTTGATTTTTTCGCTATATCAGAACCAGAACTTAACCCTATCACGATTAACAATAATATTATCAGCCCAACAACGATTGATAGAGCGATACGTTGTTGCTTATTAAGTTTTTGATAAGCAGTTTTAAAAAACTGATAAATTAAACGTGATTTTAATTTGATCTGATGCTTCAGCTTATTGATAGCATCTTTATTCAATGAAATTTTCATTTGGTTTTCCTCAATAATTAAAGGGAGAAACAAAGTTATAAATTAATGAAAGGTTGGCAGCGTGACTTCACGACGCCTAACAGGATAAAAGAACTGTGCATCTTCTAATTGTGCAAGAAATTCCTTAATAGGCAGTGCTGACATAAAACCTGGTAAATTGGATTGTGTTTCAAAATTTCTAATTCTTCTTTGAAGTTGCTCTTTGTTTTCATTGAGTTCACTGGATTTAAATACAATCCCATAAACTGAGCGAAGAATATAAACAAAAGTTTCAGGATCAACATGCGATTCGAGTGCTTTTAATCCTATTAAGTAATCGGCTTTTTTATTTGATTGTTCGATGAGTCTGCTTGTATTCATTTTTTGATCCTGTAATGTTCTTTGAAATGGTGTGTTTCACATAAAGTAGTTGATAAGGAATTTTAATTTTATAGGCGATTAATCGATGCACTGGATCAACTAATAAATAAAATGTTTCACCCGATAATGTTGTTAAACCTTGATCTAACGTCATGGGGCCAAATGATCTGTCCACTTCAGGGAGTAGCTGATTGAGCATTGCCAGCGCAGGCTTATTCATGACTTGATCATCAGCTAAGTGATAACCACTGAACTGCAAAATAAATTGGACTGCTTGTTTTATCGTTAATATGTTTTGTGGAAATTTGATTTGAATTTGCTGTTGTAATAATTGTGTCTGTGCACCTTGTGGTTTTTCAGCAACTGACAAATAACGCCCGATAGTTACATTATTGGCAAAGCTCGCTGATGTGCCAAACAAAATAGATAGGCACAGAAAACCACTCAAGACACAACGCTTGAGTTGATCTTTACGCATAGTAATAAAACCTCAATTATTTTTTTGATTTAAAATATTTGAAATGTAATTTAGATGAGAGAAGGAAAGTTTTTCTTCTGAAACAAAAAAGCCCCGAGAGATTTATTCTATCGGGGCTTTGTTTAAACTTTTTTGAAGTTACATGTGCATCTTACAAAAAAACAAATCAAGATGCAACTCTTTTTTCAAATAATTTTATTTTGATCGCTTTTTTGTTTTACATTTTTAGAAGTTATTTGAAGCGATTTGAAGTTTTCCGAAATTCTTTTAATGAAAATATTTTTTATAACTGAGACTTATTTTGAATTTTTTTGAATCTGTTATAAATTATTTTAAGAGTTTGGAAATGATTTGAGATTTTTTATTTATTTTAAAATAAATCAACCTGTTTCAGGGCGATTAAAAATAAAATAAAAAAGCGCCTGAAGTCAATCAAACGCTTTTGTTTTACTATCTGATAAAAATTTAATTGGTTTTAGTGAACGGTAATGTATTTCGATAACCAATTCTGTGCGTCTTTCAAGTAACGAAAGTAGGTGCTTCTTGGCAGGGAAGTGTATTGGATCCGCTCCTGAACATCTTTATCCGGCATGGTGTAGTGAATACGAATCACTTTCGCCCATTCTGCTTTGCCCTCCCCATCGGGTTGCTCTGCGGCTAGTTGCTCGATCAGATCATTGAGTTCTTCTGCCTGCTTATTCGTAGGTATCAGCATCTTAGTCGTGCCCCGAACGATCACCCCTCCTTCGGCTTGTAATTTGGCAATCAGAGACTGATTAGAATATCCCAGCCCCATGGTAATGATTTGATGGCACCAATGTCCCCATTGGGTTAAACGCTTTTTAGTGGTCAATAAGTCAGTCGAATAGGCCATAATAGTTACCTCCGAGTTCGATATAAAATACATTTGATTTCGACATAATTATGTCATATACTAACCTTGTAGTCAATGTTTGGACAACAACAGGGTGAAAAAACGATGAAACGAGACCATGCTCTTGGCGCAAGAATTAAGGCAGCCATGAAAGCTGCTGGATTTAAAACAGCTAAAGAATTTTGTGAACAGTATGATATACCTTACCTCACCTTTGCCCAGCATACCCAAGGGCGTCGCCACCCTACCTCTGATTTTCTAAAACTCTATAGTGAAGCATTTGGAGTCACTGCTCACTGGATTGAAACAGGGGAAGGCAGCCCTTTATCTAAGGCTAATCAGAAAAAGACAAAAGAAATATTAAAGCTTTCAGAGAAAGAGATTGATAAGCGTCTAAAGATTAATGAATTACTCCAAACTGCACTAGACACTTCATTACTATCAAAAATATTACAGCAGCTTTTTTCCAAGAAATTTCAACTTAAATCAAAAGATGCAGAAAAACTTGCTAAAGCTGCTGCTTATATTTATAGCGACATATCAAGTATGGACGAAGATCAATCCACCAAAGAAAAACTTGTGCAAGTCGCTGTTAATACATTTCTAAAAAATATCCAGGATGAATAAAACCAATATTAATACATATTTATGATTATTGTATCATCCAAGCATCTTTTAATTTTCCACTTGTAGGCCACTTATAAGCTTTAGCAATAGAATAAATTAAGTCTTGAGCAAGCTCTCTCCCATTATCAGAATTTGTCATAACAACTGCACCTTGTTTAGTATTAGGAAAACCGACAAGCCAACCTTGATAACCTGCATTCTGTCCTAACTTCATAAAATGCAATTTGCTGCCATAACCAGCAACTACAAATCCTAGCCCATATGGCGTGTTTTTTTGTTGAGTTAGCGCCTCCTGAGCTATACGCTGTGATAAAAAGGCATTCGGCTTACCCTCATAAGCTTTCATAACAGCTATAACAAATTTAGCGAAATCGCTAGAAGTACTCCATAATCCCCCAGCAGCGTACTCTGGTACAACTCGCCATTTGTATGGAAAGCTAGTTCCATTGCTACCTGTAGCCCAAGCGGCATTATCCATTAACTTTGGCGCTAATGGCTGATCATAATTACTATGCAGCATACCCAGCGGGGTTAATATAAATTTTTGAACGTTATCAGGAAAAGAATGTGAGGCTTGAGATTTAATAAGCAATTGAATAACTTCATACCCTCCTCCAGAATAAAAATATTTAGTACCAGGCTCATACGTTAATTTTACCCCTGAATTATTAGCAGGCTTTTCTCCTTTGAGAGTTTCAACTAAGGATGGCAATGCCTCTCCAGGTTCATAACCATAATAGCCTCCCACATCTAAGCCTGATGACATGCTTAATAGCTCCCTCAATGTCACTGAGGCATGCTTATACTTTTCTGGTTTATTAATTTTCCAAGAATTGAGTAATGGGTTTACTGGCTCATCAAGCTTTAATACACCCTTATCTACTAAAGCCAATGCGGTCATGCCTGCAACTGACTTAGACATAGAGCCTGCCTGAAATAAAGTTGTTGTGTTAACTTTTTTCGTCTTGTGTGAATTTGTATAGCCAAAAGCATCCGCCCAAATAATTTTGTTACCTTGAATGATTGCAAAGCTGATTGCTGGAACCTTAAAATGAGCCATTGCTTGTTGAAGGGTTAAAACTTTTTGCTGCCCTTTTTCGGTTACCAAGATATTGTTTAAAACTGTGGTACGAGCTTCTACTTCGTTAGCATAAGCAAAAGTAGCAGAAAAGAACAAAGACAAAAATAATATATTATATATCAAATAGTTACGGATTCGCATTCTGCCTCCCTTTTTAGTAATAAGCGCGCAAATAAAATCGCTATTGAAATTAGCACCGTAAAAAGTGCATATAGCTTAACAGAAATAGGCAGACCAAAAAACCTGACGGTTTGCCCAGAAAGAAATATTGCTAAAGGTGCAACTGATACTGAAATCAGGTTCACCAGAGACATGATAAGAGAAACATAGTTATGCTGAACTCTATTCTGATAATAAGTTATGGCAAAAACATTACCAACAGCCAAAAATACACCCATAAAAAATAATGAAACGATAGAGAAAAGCATATTAATTGACAGACCAAAACAAAAATAAGCAATTCCTGTAAATAAAAATGTGGTAAATAGTATTTTAATACTATCAAGGTGCCTTTTTATTCTGGATACAAATGCGGCACCAATAAATGAACCAAACCCAATCGATGCTTCAAACAAAGCGAACATATAACCTCCATGCAAATAAAAATTATTTTTAACATATAGAGGAATAAAGTATTGAATTGGGACAAAAACAATATTTATTAGAAAAAAACAAGCTAGCAAGTAAAATACATCAGGATATTTTTTTGAAGCACTAATAATAGAAATTTTTAAAGAATTTGACTCTGATCTGAACTGGTAACAATTTTTATTAACAATAAAATTATTTATTATTGGTAACAGGTAAATACCTACAATAATTAAGAAAACAAAAAGGAAATTTTTATATGAGATTAGTAAAAACAACGAGGAAAGCAAGGGGCCTAATATTACACTCAGTGATAATGACAAGCTTAAATAGGCAGTCATAGACTGTCTATCCAACTTATCTTGAGAAAGAAAAGTAGGCATAGCCATTGCTGCTGGATTAAAAAATGATGAACCCATATTTGCAAAAAATCCTATCATAGAAAGTAAAAAAACATTCAAGCTAACATGAAACAATATCAAAATAGACAAAATTAAATACAGTAGCAACTTAATTGAATCGGAAAATATAAATACTTTAACTGGCCCAAATTGATTATTTGCCTTATGTGATAATTTGATAAAAATCAGGTGTGGTATTAAGGAAAAACAAATAAAATAATTTAGGGAGTTTGGGCCATAATTTTTTATGACAAACCAAGATAAAAAAATAAAAGCCGCTCTATCAGCCACATTTGACATAAAATAGCTTGCCAGAACCCTAGTGAAAGCAGAACCAACATTTTTGTTGTTTTTTAAAATTAAATGCTTCATACGTTATCAACACTCAAGCAGTTTATTAATGTTCATAGCAAGTTCATCGGCTTTTTCATTCAATATAGTAAAATGCGATGCCTCAATATTAGTAATATTTATCTTGTCATAAACTTGCAACCAGCCATTATCTGCCAAGTTAGATAGTGAATTTATGTAATCTTTATATATATCAATTTTAGTAGAATACGAGTTAGATCCTTTGAATAAATAAATGCGAGAATCGTCCATAGGTGGTGGTGAAAAATCCATCAAAGCTTGTAATTCAGCCTTGGCTAGTTTGCGAAGCTGATCATCACCAATTTCGTAAAATTCTTGCAACTTTGTTCGTTCAGATACTTCACTGATAAAATAGTTATGTAACTTTTTCCATTGACTTTTCTGCGTATCATTCAAAAAGAAACTATCAATCATAAATAATCTATTTATATCGAAATTCCAATTCTTGCATTTATTCAGCATTGCAAGCGAAATTAATCCGCCAAGAGAAAATCCAGCAATAGAAAATTTTTTAACTTTAGAATGTTTTTTTATAAATGATAAATATAGATCGGCCAATTCATTTAGGTCAGTTATCAATGGTCGGTCATAAATAGCTTGGTTAAGATTGTAGGAATCTAAAGCAATAATAGGTCTTTTAAGTTTATTCACTAGAGAGCCAAAAACCTCATAACCACATAGTGAACCATGTACTAACACTAAAGGCTCAAGGCCACTATTTAAATCACCAAAAATCTTAATAAAATTATCCGAACAACTACTATTTACAATTTTGGACGAAGAGATTTTAACAGGCTTATAATTATTGCCTGAAAAAGAATGTAGTGTTGACAAATAATCAGATAAAAATAACTCAACTGTACTCCTGTCAAAAATATCTTCATCATACAATAAAACCAAAGCGGGATTATTTCCCCACTTTACTAGCAAACTTAAAGGTGAGTTTGTAATAGTTGAAAATTTAATTTTATTTTGACCATTTTGTTCATTCTCAAATGAATAAACGGTATTTATTAATTCATTATCAGATAAAGCAAGTTTACGCTCTAATTCATTGAGGCTTATTGAATCATGCTGCACAATATCGTGCATATCATTCTGAAGAATAGCTGCCTGTTGATCCAACTCTAAATCAGCAAATCGGATACGAACAGGAACGATATTCATAAACATACCAACGTATGATTTTGAATTTTTTAACCTAGCTCTGCCAGAACTTATAACACCAAAAGAAATATCTGATTGATTACATTTTTCTGAAAGAAAAAGTCCCCATGCTAGTTCAAAAATTACACTAGCACTTATTTTTAAATTTTTCGCCTTGTCTTTTATTGAAGAAACTAAATCGTTATTTAATTCACAATCAACCATACCCTCATTATCTACAGGTTTTTTTAAAGTCTGCCGAGATTTACAAAGAGGTAAGTTACCCATCCCTGAATAATTAGTAAGGTATTCATCCCAAAATCGACTATCTTCATTTTTAAGATATGGATTAATCGCCTTATAATAACTTTTATTACCATTAAATTTATAAATGTTCTTACCTGGCAGAGATGCACTTAAAATAGAGTCATCAAAAACGTTTTTTATTATCTGTATCGATTCACCATCAAGTAAAGCATGATGGTGATCCAACATTATTATCGAACAGTCCAAATACTGTAATGTTATACAACGAATGAGTGATTCCCTGCTCAAATTAAATTGCCTAGGAAATAGTTCGTCAATATAACTCAATGCGTCTTTTGCTGAATAGAGGCACTCTCTTTCATATTTGAAAAAATCCATCTCTCTTGGAATTGATTCAAGTTGATAATAAAATCCATCCTGCTCAACCAGATTAACGTTTAATCCTGAAAGTTCTGATCTTAACGATCTCCATATATTTTCAATCTCTACAGGGCTTATATCTTTGCCTACAGTCCAATATGCCTTGGACCTAAAGCCTTGTGACTCAGGGTTAGTTTTATATTGCGCAAGCATTGTCTCTTGTCCAGGCAATGCTCGATATACTTTCTTTACTGAACCAGAATTAACCTTCTCTAAAAACTTGTTCGTGTAAAAAGTAACATCAACAACTTTATTAAACTCACGCTCAGGGCAATCAATTAAAGCATCTATAAAATTTGTTATTTCTTGTTTGAACGAACAAACAAATTGTTCAGTTTCCGTTTTAGAAACTAAATGCTTCTTAAACTTTAAAGCCAATTTAAATGAATCAGCCTCATCCCAGCAGTTTAATTCAAAAAGAAAAGCATTATTATTACTGTGATTTTCCTTGGCTATCGGGTTTGGCAATGAATCCATAGGTAGTTCTTCCATGAGCCCATTAAATGTACTGCTTCCTGTTATATCACCTAAATAATTAAAGCATATCGGAGGAAGATCATTATAAGAATCATTCATATTCCTAACTCCCAGATCAGGAATAGCAGACCTTAAACCAGAAATTGCTTTAAGCAATGAAAGTATATTAAGTGTTTCATATGAATGAGGAATGGATAAAGGATAAAAGCAGGTAAACCAGCCAACAGTCTTAGTAAAATCATACTGAGGATCTATGTCAGCACGCCCATAGCTTTCTATAGTTAGAGGAACACCATTAAGACCGACGGTATAAGGAAGCATTGATTTATATAACGCAGCTAATAAAACATCACCCATGTTGATATTTAACCTACGTATTCTATTTTTTAATTCATCCTGGAGCATTGGGATACTAAACCCAAACTCACATGTGGTGACGGAATTTATAATCGCTTCATTTGAAAATATATCTCTTAACTTAACAGTGTCTTTTGTCTCAATATTTTCATTAACAGATAAAGCACTTGTGGACAAATAACGATTTAATGTATTTGACCAGCACTTGTAGCTGGCGCTTAAGTTAATCTCCTCATCATTGAGAATGCTAGCTAATTTTTCCTTAAGGATTGACCATGAATATGCATCAATAATCAAATGATGCATAATAAATAACAAAGTATCATTATTATCAGATTTAAAACGTATAACATGTATCAGTGGCGAATCAAAAACCTTTATTTTTTGGTATGCATCTTCTATCAATGAATTTTGTACCTGGGATATATCAGTATTTATATCGGTATAGTAGTAGCATTCTTGAATTGGCGAATCAGCGTAAAACTGAATAACGTTTTCAGAATCAAGTGAAAATCTTATTTTTGAAACATCAATATTGTCAAAAAGCTTATTTAAAATACTTTTCATGTCTATTTTCAGAAACTTTTTATTTAACCTGATTGGTAAAACTTGAAGATATCGATCTTGATTTTGTAATTTTTGGTTAAAAAACCATTTCTGTATAGGGGTTAATGGAATTTTTCCATTCAAAGTATCAGCACATTCTTTATCTGATGGGGCATCAAAATTTTTTAAAAACCTGTCAATCTCATATATGTTTTGTAACTTATAAAGATCTCTCGTACTAACTTTGCAACCTAGATCCCTCATTTTGGAAACCAATTGAATAGCCATTAAAGAATCACCACCTAAAGAAAGAAAATCATCATGGGCTGCTATATCCTGATTATCAAAACATTCTCGCCACAATTGAAGTAATGCGTCTCCTATCGGTGAAAGGTCATCATTCTGTAAACTGTTAGCAAATTTAAGCTCTTGGTATGGAAGTTTTCTTAACGTTTTTTTGTCAATCTTGGCATTAGTAGTTAACGGTATTAAAGAAACAACTCTGTAATCTGATGGTCTCATATAAAATGGCAGCTTATTTACAAGCTGTTCTTTAATATCATTAAACGACAGATTATAGTCTTCACTATCAAAAACTAAATATGCAATAATTTGCTTGTTCTCATTCTTTTCATCTATTATTGCCACAGCATCCTGTACCCCAATAATATCTTTTAATACATTTTCAATTTCCCCTAATTCAATACGATATCCATTTATTTTAACCTGCTCATCAACCCTACCGATGTATTGCAAAATCCCATCGGCAGACAATTTTGCTAGATCACCGGTTTTATACATCAATTCAGTACTCGAATTTTGCTTAAATGGATTTTTTATGAAACGTTCTGAGTTCAGATTTTCATTATTTAAATACCCTTGTGCTAACCCAATCCCAGAAATATATATTTCTCCAATTGTGCCTAAAGGTACGGGACGCATAAGGTAATCAAGAATATAGATTTTATAATTTCCTATTGGCCTACCTATCGGAACGGCGGATGGAATTTTTTTTGTCTTAGAGTCAAATGTAAAATTCATTGCTCCGACAGTTGTCTCTGTTGGGCCATACTCATTGACAAAGATTGATTCATGACAATATTTCATTAAAAAATTTAAATGTTCTAAATATAACGCCTCGCCACCAATAACAAAGCAAGTTGATATTTTTGAGAGCACATCTGGTGATAAGTGTTGTTGCATGATTCTTAGATGGGCTGGTGTAATCTTAATCAAACTATAATTTTGCCTTTCTTCTAACGCTCTTAGTAAACCTTCTATTCCCGAGTCATCATGGACCATATAGGTGGTCTTTCCACAGTAGATTGCAGAAAATAAACTGGTTACGGTTAGATCAAAACTAAGCGAAGAGTGAACCAAAGTACCACAACCCTTACCTCTAATATAATGCCGAACACTCCATTGAATGTAGTGTGTTAATGAACTGTGTTTGACAACAACCCCTTTAGGCTTACCCGTAGAACCAGAGGTATAGATGATATATGCCGGATCTGATAGTTTTGAGCAGTCAATAGCTGGAGCAGAATACGTAATATCATTTTTTTGCAAGTTACTAAAATAGTTCTCGACATTAAAACTAGAATAGTTCTTTGTGCTCAAACGAGTACTTGCATTATTGTCAACAATAATACAAACAGCTTGACTATCTTTCAAAATATATTCAATTCTATCCTCTGGATACTCTGGATCAATTGGAACGTAACAATAGCCAGCTTTAAAAATCGCAATAATTGCAGCTAAAGAATATATATCTCTATTCATACATAGCGCGACAATTCCAGGCCCATCTCCACAATTATTTATAAGCCATTTAGCGAAGCAAGATGAAAGCAAATCTAGTTCAGCATATGTCATGCTACCTGAACACCCAACAACTGCTATACTACTTGGATTTTTACAAACTTGTTCTTTAAAAGCTGATACTATGCTTTTTTTATCGGATGAAAAAGAAATATTATTGTAATCCTCTATGACCTTACGCTTTTCTTTAGTCGTTACTGCATGAAGGCATTTAAGAGGCTTATATTTTACCTCGGGTTTTTCAAATTGTTTCAATAGCTCTATAAATCCATCTAATAGCCGTTTTATAGTTCCTTTTGCAAATAAATTATTATTATATTCAACCTCTAAATCAAATCTATCATTTCTAATTTTTAAAACTGAAAGAGTCAAGCTAAATTTTGCCAAGCCACTATCAGGAACAGGAGCATGTTGTATTTTACCATCAAAAAACTCGGTTTCTGAATCTTGAACTTCCTCATAAAGAAACATGGTATCAAATAGATTTTTTTTATTTTCCCCCATTAATAGTTTAAGCTCACTCGTTGTAATTAAGTTATTGTTGAAAATATCCTTAACCTGCTTAGATATAGTTTTTATAAATGTAGAAACACTGTTTTCAGAATCTATTACAACTGACATAGGCAATGAATTTACAAACATTCCCACAATGTCCATAAATTCATATTTCTTTCTAAGTGTAGTAGTGATTCCGATGGTAATATAATCTTGGTTGCAAAAATCTCTCATTAGTAAAACATAGATAGCCATAAAAAAATTAAATGGCGTTATTTTAAGCTCATTCGTAATAATATTGCTTAAGGTTTTGGACAATGATCGCTTAAGACTAAACTTTAATTTACTACCTGAGAAATTTTTCAAGCCATCATCAACAAAATCATAGGGCAAATTTATTTTGGATAAATTGGCTAATTGTTTTTTCCAAAAATGATTTTCACGATCCATATAAATGTCTCGCTGTAAACTATACCAATCGATAAAATCAAAATATGAATAATCATTTTTATTTAAAATGGATCCATCTTCATAATAAGCTTTGTTAAATTCATCCAAAAGGATCCCTATGGATACGCCGTCAAAAACTAAGTGGTGAAAAACAAAAGAGATATAGTATTCACTTTTACTAACCTTAATTACTGATACAAAATATAACGGCCCAGACTCTATATCAAACTGATAATTCGATACTTTCCTTAAAACACTATTTTTATCAAAAGATTCTTGCTGTGATTCATAGTTAAGATATTCAAAGCAGGGTTTTTTATCTAGGATAGATAAATGATAAGAACTTCCTTTTTTATCTATTTTAGCATTAAGTATTTTATGCTTTTGTATAATAGATTCTAATGCATGCTCGAACTTTTTGAGACAAAAATCCCCGTAATAATGCAGAGTAATTGGCACGTTATACAAATGTTTTTTATCTGTTAGTGACACTGCATCAACGATATCTGATTGCATCTGAGGTAATGGAAACTCAGATATAACCTCTTCACTTTTGTGAGTTGTTATTGGATTATTGGATAGTAGCTCTATTAATTCATGCTTATGCTGAATCACTTTTGTCTTTAATATATCTGGAAATACCTCTTTAGCCTTAAATTTTAGCTTTCCATTTTCTACCCATAGTTTCACACCATGATTTCTAACTTGCTCCAGAATTGTCACTACCGAACTCGTTTCATTTATCATATCTCACCCTCTTCTAGTGCATCTGAAAACTCATCAACAGATTCATATAAATAATCTCGAAGCATTTCTATAGATGATGCCAAATCAGATAATATTGGGTTTTCAAATAATAAAGTTATTGGAACATTAACGGAAAATACTTTACGCATTAAGAAAGCGGCCTTTGTTGCTAACAAAGAATGACCACCCACTTCAAAAAAGCTTGAATACCTACTTATATTATTGATATTGAGCAACTGAGACCATATTTCTTTAATTTTGCTTTCTGTTTCTGTCGTCTTTTCTTCAAAAGATACAGGCGGATTTACAGAGCTTGGCAATGGCAATGATTTCCTATCTATTTTTCCATTTTCCGTCAAAGGCAATGAAACAAGCTGGATAAAATAGCTTGGAACCATATACTCGGGTAGCTTTGATTTTAATTCACTGCGAATTACATTTTTTTCTATTTTTACATTATCTACAGAAACAATATACGCAACTAAATAAGTATTATTATCGTTATCCTTATAATCAATGACTATTGCCTTATCTATATCTACTCTTTCAGTAATTTTACTTTGAATTTCTCCTAATTCTACACGGTAACCACGAATCTTAACCTGATGATCATTTCGCCCTAAAAACTCAATATTACCATCCGGTAAATAACGACCTAGATCGCCCGTCTTATAAATAACTTCCCCTGTAGTCGGCAACTTAATAAATGAAGCATTCGTTCTTTCAAAATCGTCCCAATACCCACTAGCAACCCCCGCTCCACCAATATAAAGTTCTCCAGCAACACCTATAGGCAATTGCATCCCTGACTCATTGAGCACATAAAACGATTGATTGCGGAGTGGTTTTCCATAAGGAATACTCTTCCATTCGCGATTAATGGAGCTGACGTCATACGCTATTGACCAAATAGAGGCTTCAGTAGCGCCACCCAGGCTTGTTAAGCTCGCTTGTGCTCCAATATGGTCCCGAATTTTTACTGGTAAATCTAATGGGATCCAATCACCACTTAACAATATATTCTTTAAACAACCTAGTGAGTTAGGTGACTTATTAAGTGATATATAATCACACAGCATTTGCATCAGAGCTGGAACTGAGTTCCAGAATGTAATTTTATTGCCCTGTATGTCAGACAACCATTTTTCAGGATTTTTTTTATCATTTTCACTAGGTAAGACTAATGTTCCTCCAGCAGCAAAGGTACCGAATATATCGTAAACCGATAGATCAAAATTCAAAGAAGAAATACCATAAATCACATCACCAGCGCCGATATTGAATCGATCGTTAATATCTAAAATCGTGTTAACTACAGATTCATGTTTAATCATGACGCCTTTAGGCTTTCCTGTGGAACCTGATGTAAAAATGACATAAGCTAGATCATCCTTTTTCCTATTAATTTTTGGCATATCATCAGAACAATCTTTATATAAATGCTCACTATCAACACTGATACATTCACAACTTGATAAGTTATCTAATTTTCTTCTAAATACGTCTTGCGTTAAGAGAAACTCACATTTTCCAGATACTAGTAACTCATTAATCCTATTAATCGGATCATGCGCGTTTATTGGCAAATATGCTGCACCCGACTTTAGTATTGCGTAAGCTGCAATAATCTGCTCCCAACCTTTTTCCATGACAATTGCGACTAAGCTTCCGCGTTTTATTTTTCTTGAAACTAAATAATTAGCTAATTTGTTAGAGATAGTATTAATTTCATCATACGTTAGTGATCTATTATCTGTAACAAGGGCAACTTTGTTATTTTTATTTATAAAATTCTCGTTTGAAAGCTCATCAAGAAGAAAATCTGATTTATTAAAACAATACTCTGTTTTGTTAAATGATTCTAACAAGAGTTTTTCACTTGACCCCATATATTCATACTCGTTAAGGTTTTTATTAGGGCACTTGCTAGATAATGATAAAAATGAAGCAAAATTTGCAGCTATCCTAGTGATAGTATCCTTATTAAATAGATCAGTGTTATATTCAAAAGTAAAAACTAATTCTTTATCAATTGTTGAAACTAAAACAGACATATCAAATTTTGAGGTGTAATGTGGTGCCTGCTCTTGGCTCGCCTTGATTCCCTCTATTTGAATAGAGTCATCCAAAGTGTCTTGCATGACAAATAATGTTTGAAATATTGGACTTCTAGACATATCTCTATCGTGTACAAATTCCTCCACAAGTCTTTCGAAAGGAGTGTTCTGATGCACAGACAATTCTTCTAACTCTTTACTTACCTTTAATAAAATTTTATAAAACGTATCATTATTATTTATATTTAATCGTAAAGGCAGTGTATTTACGAAATAACCAATGACATCTTCATATTTTTTATTATTCCGATTAGCAAAAACAGTTCCAACAATTAAATCATCTTGACGTGTGTACGCATTTAGTAAAACAAAATAAGCAGATAGTAAGTATGTAAATAGGCTAAGGTTATTTTTTCTTGCAATGTCATTTATGCTATTTAGGACTTTACCCTCTATTTTTATTTGTACAGAATCTCCGTTAAATGTCTGCTTTGCTGGTCTACTTTTATCAATAGGTAACTGAAGGAGTGGTAGTTTGTTCGAATATTTTCCCCTCCAATATGGAGAAATATCGTTTCTAGTAGATTTTTTCTCAGAGTAGACATAATCTAAAAAATCAAATGATTTATTATTAACTGATTGATTAGAATGGTTATAGAGCTTAGATAATTCTTTCAAAATAAGTGAACACGACCATCCGTCAGAAATAATATGATGCATGCTCATTAACAATACGTTAACATCATTATCCTGATGAATAATACGAAATCTAATTAATGGATCATGCTTCAAATTAAAAGGCTTTTTTAATTCAGATTCGATTACTGTTTGATAGTTCTTTGCATTTATGACTTCAAAATCAAATTGTCCGTGCTGAGATTTAGTTTGATATGGCATTCCATCAGTTTGACCAAAATTTAAAAGCAAGGCTTCATTAGAGAGACATAAGGCTTCACAGGCATGTCTGAATCGTTGTATGTCAAGCTCGCCCTCCAGCTTAAAAATAAGTGGAATAACATTTTCAATGCTGCCATTGTTGAACTGATCTAAAAACCATAAACGCTCTTGAGAAAAAGAAAGCGGCATCTTTTTCTCTCTCACATGATTGATATTTAAATCCGGCAACCCAGATTTATCTGCTTTCTCAACTAAAGATGCAATTTCTTTAATTGTCGGATTTTTATAGATATCCCGCAAACTAATGTCAACTTGATAGTTTTTTCTAAGCTCATTCAGCATTTGTATTATCAATATTGAACTTCCACCTAAAGAAAAAAAGTTTTGATCAACAGAAATTTCGTTTATCGAAAGAAGCTTTTTCCATAATTCATATATTTCTTGCTCAACAGGACTAATAGGATGTTTTATTTCTTGATGACTTAATTTTTCATAATTCGCTTGACTGGAGAGCGCCTTCACATCTATTTTTCCACTAGCAAGCAATGGGAAATCATCTAGAATAACTATGATTCTTGGAATCATATACTCAGGTATAATATCTTTAAGAAGGTGTTTAATCTTCTCAGCATCAAGTTGAAAACTGTTATGAGAGTTCGGTTTAATATAGGCAACTAAATATGCTTCCGAGCCACTATCCAATTTCGATAAAACAACAGCGTAGGATACATCCTCAAGATTTCTAATAGCTGCTTCAACTTCACCTAACTCAATCCTAAAACCTCGTATTTTCAATTGACTATCATTTCTTCCAATAAACTCAATGGTTCCATCTTCAAACATTTTAACCAAGTCACCTGTTGCATAAATCTTTTCCTCGTTATCAGTAAAAGGATTTTTTACAAATTTTTCATTAGTCAGATCGGTTCGATTTAAGTAGCCTAATGCTAAACCTATCCCCCCTACGTATAGTTCACCTGGAACACCAAATGGCACTATTTGTTTATTTTGATCTAGCACATAACAAGAGGAGTTAGCAATACATTTTCCTATCGGTACTGAATAGGACTCACCATCTTCCTTCGTACATATATGCAAGGTTGAATTAATTGTATTCTCAGTTGGACCATAGGAATTAAATAAAACCTTATTCGGAAACAGTTGATAAAATTTCTTAACAATTTTCGGCGTTAAGGTCTCAGCACCAGAAATAACATATTTTAATGAATCAAGATCTTGTGAATTGTTTAGTTCAACATAATCCAAAAAAACTCGATGGAGTGATGGAATAAAATTTATTGAGGTAATACTATATTTCTTAATAAGTTCAACAAATTCTTTAGGGTCATAATTAAATTGTCTTGGAGCAAAAACAAGTGTGCCGCCTGAAAATATTGGTAAAAGCAGTTCCTCTAAAGAGGTATCAAAGCTATATGAACCATACTGTAAATGTCGACTCGTACAATTGTATCGATAAAAATCAATCAAGCAGAACACTCTATCAACAATGCTACGATGCGAAATTAAAACACCTTTTGGCGTACCCGTCGAACCTGAAGTATACATAACGTAGGCGATGTCAGTTTCGTTTATCTTATCTTTTTTTAACTTACACTTTTTTTCATGATTCGTATGTTTATCGAAAGAATCAACAGAAATTAGCTTCAATGAAAAATCTTTATACAGGTGTGACGAAACATCATCAATCAATGCAAACTCAGCATTAGTATCTTTAACGATATATTGAATTCTGTCTAAAGGAAGGTCTGGACTAATTGGTAAATATATTGCGCCAATTCTCCAAATGGCCAGCATAGAAATAATCAATTTTTCTGACCGTTCCATTGTAACAGCAACGTAATCTTGATGGCCCACTCCAATGCTCAACAATTTTTTAGCCAACTGATCGACCTGCCTATCTAGGTCTGAGTAATTAAGCTTTAAACCTTCAAACTCAACTGCAAGCCTGGTTGAGTGATTCATAAGAGTCTGTTCAAATAATTCACTTAGTGAGGCTTTGGCTGGATATTGTGTATTTGTATGATTCAAGGTTTTAATTAATTTGTTTCTATCAGACTCAGAAATATAATCAACGCCTGAGATATTCTGATTTAAATCTTTTAGCATCGAGTCCATGACCCTTTTATAACTATCTAAGAATCTGACAATTGTGCCTTCTTTAAACAAAGAAGCATCATATTCAATAACAACTTCACGCTGACCATCATGCATAGGCTGAATAATGAGCGACATATCCACTTCAACTGTGTCACTGCCAATTTCAAACCAACGAATTGAATTTTTATTATCTATTTTTCTTGACGCTTGAAAAGCTTGGTAGGTAAACATACTTTGATAAATAGGATGATATCCCCATTCTCTTGTAACTTCTGCTTCGCTAGCAATACGATCGAAAGGTAAAAATTTGTTCTCTTCAACAGAAATCATATTATCACTGATATGATTAACTACAGATTCCATATTATCTAATGCTTTTCTATCAATCCTAAGCGGTATGATATTAACAAAAAAACCAATTGCATCATTTAATTGAGAAAAATTTCTAGTAGAAACAGGAATACCAACGACAACGTCATTTTGATCGGTATATCTAAACAATAAAATACAATAAGCTGCTAAATATATAGTGTATGGGGTCACGCCTAATTCGTTAGCTAGCTTAGTGATGGCTCTATTCTGTTCTTCATGCAAAAGATGTTTTAACCTTTTAGCTGGCTTTTTTTCATTATCTGTCGATCTGCGATAATCGGTTGGAAAATTTAAAATTCCAGAATATCCAGAAAGATATTCTTTCCAAAATTTAACAGACTTATTATCATTTAGTAGTGATTCATATGTATCAGTAATTGAATTATATGAAGAAAAAGACTTATCTAAACGCGGCTCTCTGCATAAGGATTTTGCTCTGATTATTTTAGAAAGATCTTTTGATAGAACCTCTAAAGACCAACCATCAAAAATTAAGTGGTGGACTTTAAACAAAATATAAAATTTTTTATTCTCAGTAACGCGAGCCAGACAAAGTTCAGTTAAATTAACATCGGTATTAATCGGTATTGAATTACACTCATCGGCGTAAGCCAATAAATCATTTATCTCGTTGAAATCATGAGTTTTATCTTTTAACACAGTGTTATCTGATCGACTAAATATAGCTTTACCATCTACATGCTCTAACTTCATCAATAACAAATGATGCCTTTCTAACAAGGCAATTATTGAATCTCTTATTACACTCTCACCATACTCTCCTGATATTTCAAACACTGACATCAAATTAAAGATGGAATCTGAGCCATTCATTAATTCCTGCTGCATCAGTATTCTTTTTTGAATAGGTGACAATTTAATTTCTTTAGTATCTGGCGTAACAAGCCTTTGGATATCTTTTTTTTCATTTGGACCACAAGCATTTAAAATAATTTCAGATAGTGCCAAAGGAGTTGGGTCTTTATAGAACTGATTAAAAGAGACATAAGAACCAAGCTTTTCCTTAAGTTTAATTAATGCTTGTGAAGCTTTTAATGAATCGCCACCTAATTCAAAAAAACCATCAGCAACACCAACTTCCCTTATACTTAGAAGCTCTTCAAATATTTCCACGATTTCTTGTTCAGTATTGTTTTTAGGCGGAATCAATTTCGATTCGAGTGACCTTTCATACAAATTAGGTATATCTAAGCTTATCCTATCAAGTTTTCCATTAGGCGTTAGCGGTAGCGCTTCCAGTTGAACGTATCTAACTGGCACCATATACTCTGGTAGTTTTTTGCGGAGTTTTTCTTTTAAACTATTTGGGTATATTTTCTCATTTTTAGAAGCCACAAAATAACAAAATAATACTTCATTATCTGGATCGAAAATAACTGCTGCTTTTTTTACTTCAGATAGGCTATTTAAAACCAGCTCTATTTCCTCTAATTCAGCACGTTGTCCCCGAACTTTTACCTGGTTATCTTTTCTTCCCAAGTACTCAATTGCACCAGATTTCAATATACGACCATAATCACCGGTTTTAAAATAGGTTTCTTCAGAATTACTTTCTTTATATGTAAATTGCTTATCTCTTATGTCAAATTTACCTATATATCCTTGTGCAACTCCTGGCCCTGAAAAACAAATTTCACCAGCCTCATTAAATTTCGCAATATTTCCATTTTCTTTTAACACAATTACTTTTGAATTAGCTATAGGAGTACCTATTGGTATAAAACTTAGCTCTTCTGCACTATTAACTCTAAAGAAGCAGCCATCTTCTATTTCTGTAGATCCATAGATATTGACGAGCTCAGCATTTGGAAACAAACTATAAAACTTAGCAGCTAGCCTACCTGAAAGCCGTTCACCACTAGTCATCCATAATGTTAACTCATTTAATTTAATCCCACTTCTGCACACCTCTTCCATCACATTTTCGAGCAATGATGGAATCAAAATGATTCTATTTACTTTATTGTTATCAAGAATTTGTGTGAATTTTCTCGCATCCTTTACATCATTAGATTTTATTAAAACAAGTGTACATCCAGAGACAAGAGGTCCGAATGCTTCCCAAACAGATGGTATAAAATTTAATGAGGTCTTGTGACATAAGACATCATCCTCACTTACGGGAAATTCATGCAAAGTCCAGGTAAATCTATTAATGATTGATCTATTTGAACCAATTACACCTTTAGGGTTCCCTGTTGAACCAGATGTAAATAAAATATGCACAGGATCCAACGTGCGTATATTTATATTAGGTTTGGGCTTCTTGTTTTTTTTAGCTAATCTTATTAACTCACTTATGACAACTAATTTTTTTGATACCGCATCAAATCTATCGCTATAATCCTGATGACATATCACCACATCTACTCCAGCAGTATCGATGATATATTTAATTCTTTCTTTTGGATACGAAACATCAAGCGGAACATATGCACCACCGGCTTTTAACACACCTAAAATTGATATCAATCTTTCTATCGTATTTTCATCTGCGATACCTACTGCTTTAACTCGTTTATTTCCATGTAGTGCTATTAGGTGTGCTGCAACACTATCTGATAAACTTTCCAGTTCTTCGTACGTGATATGGTAGTCATCTTCAATTATCGCGATTTTGTTTGGATTGCTTAAAGAAACTTCAGATATCCATGAGATGAGAGTTGAATATTTACCATATGATAATTTAATACCTTGACTATTGCAGAAGTTATTTTTCATAGTAATCTATCCCTAAATTCCATAAAGTTCATAAACTGTTTCGTGATCAATATCTTTTAGTAGATCAGCTTCAGAACACCATGACATAGCTATAGCAATCCTAACAGCACTCCATACAATAGGTGTCACACGATGCAAGGTTGTATCAGACTTCATTAAATAAAATGAGCCATCATCGTAATGATATATTTCTGATTTATTACTGTTAACAATTTCGTGTACTCTAGGATTCTTTCTATCCCAATTTGTATTTCGTATACACTCAACTGCACCACCTTGATCGGGTGAGGGTGATTTTGCTATAAAAACTAATGCGTAAGAATAATCATCCCAGTGCCACCCATGTGTGTCACTAGAATTAGATAGCCCATTGATTACATATCTTTCTCCTGCCCATGGCAAAGTTTTAACTTCTTCTTGAGCTAAAGTAGAAAGAAACTGTTTGACGGAGGAATCATTATAAAATTCTGGTATAATTTTTGACACTTCATCAATTGCTTTTTCTGGGACAGAGAACATGTTTCTAGGCGTGTTCTCTGTCTGCTTCATTAAGAAATCTTTGCGTTGTAATTTTTTGTTATATACGCACAAAGTATCTTTAATTAGTGAATTGATAAAATCAACTTCAAAAAATTTTGTAATATTAACAACACTTTTCTCTCGAAGTTGCTTAATCGCATCTTCTATTTCACTATTGTTATGCTTGAGCAAATTGAAGTACTTCATCTCGTAAACCTCCATTAATGTTATTAGCCTGACACTCACCTTCATGAAGGAATGAAGGTAATTCCAAATAGTTTTTAATATCTTTAAAACTGTATTTTTTAATAAAATTAAAAATGCTTTTAATATCATCTGCCATATATCGATCTTGAGTATAAAAAGGAACTAGATCTCTTATACTTTTAAAATAGTGCTCTAGCTCTATAGATGATTCCAAGGGTCGTAAAAAATCAAAACCCTGAGCCGCTGACAGCAACTCAATAGCAATTACATTGGCTGTATTATCAAACATATTGAAAAGCCTTCTTGCAGCATGAGTAGCCATACTGACATGATCTTCTTGATTTGCTGAAGTAGGTATAGAATCAACCGAACATGGGTAGCTCAAAGATTTATTTTCACTAACAAGAGCAGCAGCAGTGACTTGCGCAATCATAAAGCCAGAATTAAGCCCGCTTCCATTAATCAAAAATGCTGGTAATTGACTTATATTGGGATCGACTAAAAGTGAAATACGCCTTTCACTCATTGAAGCAATTTCACAAAATATCATCGCAAGTTTATCAGCAGCAAATGCAATTGGTTCTGCATGAAAATTGCCGCCAGATAAGATTTCCATTTTATCTGAAAGTACAATGGGATTATTTGTAACGGCATTAATTTCGTTAGTTAATACATTTGCAATTTCAATTAGTTGGTCTAAGCAGGCTCCCATAACCTGTGGCTGACACCTGAGAGAATATGGATCCTGCACTTTAGAGCAATGTGCATGTGATAATCTAATTTTACTATTTTCAAGTAGTTTAGATAACAGGCGCGCTACTTTTATTTGACCGCTTTGACCACGCAACTGATGTATCTCATCACGAAACGGCGTGCTACTCCCTTTTAATGCATCCGTAGACATTGCACCGCTAACCATTGCTACCGCCATTAGTTGCTCTGCGTCAAAATAAGCTTTTAGTGCAAATGCTGTTGAAACTTGTGTTCCATTTAATAACGATAATCCTTCTAAAGGCGCTAATTCTAATGGTTTTTCTCCAATAGCATTTAAAGCTTCATTTCCTGATATGATTTCTCCATTTTTTCTCACATAACCTAAACCAATCAATGGCGCTGATAAATGTGCCAATGGAGCTAAATCTCCAGAAGCACCTACTGAGCCTTGACAAGGAATACAAGGATAGTAACCCTCATTAATTAATTTTAATAATAATTCTAAAACCTCTTCTCTAATACCTGAATAACCTCTTGCAAGACTATTGACTTTCAAAAGTGAAATTAACTTAACAATCTTGTCATCAACAAGCTCACCAACCCCTGTGCAATGTGAGGCAATCAGATTATGTTGTAGCCTAACTAAATCTTTTGTTTCTATCACTGTATTAGCTAATTTGCCAAATCCAGTATTTCCACCATATACTACTTTACCTTGGTTGATCATGTTATTTACGGTATTAACAGATTTTCTGATATTGCTATATGATTCCTTGCAAATAGAGATCCGAATCTCTTCCACCTCTAAAATTTTCTGCAATTCGCTCAACTTCAGATTTCCTGGCTTTATAATAAACTTTCCATTGCTATCAAAACTATTCATATACTGCCTCCTCGCGCCCAAGCTTTAAATTTACTAAGTGTTCTTTCCTTCCAGGATTTTTAATAGCGAATAAAGAAAGTAAAAACGAAATAAAATAAGCGCCCAAAATAAGCAATAACCCTCTCTTAAAATCAAATATTGAGTAACTAGAAAATGCTTCTTTTCCAAAGCAACTGATAAATGCACCTATGAGGGGTTGAAAAATAGCTCCTGAAGTAACAACTGCCATATTATTGAAAGCAATTGCTGTTGCCCTAACTTTTTTAGAATTATTTCTTTCTACTAAAAAGAAACTCAGTGCTTGACCAGAACATGCAGCACCAGAAAGCAGCAGCACTATAATTAAATAGATTCCGTGAAGGTGTATTTCTATTAGCACCCCAAATGAAACGACGCCTACTAATGAACTCAAAATGAGCGGAAATACTTTATTTTTTACTGAGGCTGAAAGTAAACCAAGTAATGGACTTGCTATCGCCAATCCCAACCACATCATAGAGCAATAAAGTGCTGCACTATTTCTTGTTAGACCATCAAATTTCTCCAAATATGGCACACCCCAAAGTGACGCAAATCCTGACATGGGCGACCATAGCAGGCATGCATATAAACCTATAAACCATGTTTGTGGATTCAATATAATTAGCTTTAATGAATTTCTTATGGGGGTTGAGCTAGCCTTAGTATCAAGTTCTGCTTTCGTTTTATCTGCGTCAACACCACGTAGAATAAAAGAAATAATTAATGCCAATCCAATACCAACTGCCCCTAGTATAAACATCGTATTTCGCCAGCCAGTCTGACTAACCATAATACTAATAGGCAACTGGCCAGACATCGCTCCAAAAGCAGCTAACATCTGAGTAATACCAGTAAGCACAGGAAACCACTTTGATTCAAATAATTTTGATGCCATTACCAAAACTGAAACAAATGCAAAAGCAGATCCTGCACCCATCAATATTCTTGCAAAGCAACCAAAGTAAAAATTACTTACACATCCAAATAGAATAGAACCAACCGAACAAACAACAACAGCAGAAACAATAATAGTTAAAGCATTAAACCTATCAAATAACAATCCAGATGGTATTTGCATACTCGTATATGAGTAAAAATAAGCACTTGACATAACCCCGAGTTCAAACGCACTGATACCTAATGACTGCATCAAATTAGCTGCCATCACACTTGGCGATACTTGCACTGCCATTTCAAACGCCAGAAATAATGATACAACTATATAAATCGCTATAGCCTTATTTTTTGAAATACCATTTTTCAGCTTGCTATGCTCGATATTCATTTTTATCACTTACTGTTTATTTTCAATAATGATTTCGTTGCCGTAGGGAGTACATAAACCGGCATATTGATAATATTTCTCACCGCCTTTGACACTGACAACACCTCCTGACTTCGTATAGTCATAATCAAAGTTGATATACTGATGGTGTTTATTATCTATGTAGCCAATTTCTCCTTCTGCCTTATCGCCTAACATCACATAAGTAAACTCTTTTCCTGGCTCCAAGTTAGGATTGCCGCGAATGGCAATGCCACCGCCACAAATCCCAGTAAAATCAAAATTAGCGTTTGACTTGTCTACTATTTTTAATTCATTCGCACACTGTTGCGTTGCTAAAGCAACTTGTGTCCCTAGCAACACGCCTAGAAGACATAATGCCGAAGCTGCTACTTTTACCTTTTTCATAAAAATCTCCCTTCCCGTTATATTTGTTTCAACACTTTGTTTAAAGCAGGGCGACAAGCCCACATGAGAATTGCAATTAGAGCTGTTGCTATACCAATTTCTCCAAACACATTTCCATAAATGTGTAAACTGGTAACACTCGACATAGCTACATTAGGATTTGACACTGTAGTCAAATCACCAACCCAAGCTCCAATAGGCCCAGCTAACATACAGTTCAAAAACCAAAACCCCATTACAAATCCACAAATATTTTCTGGGCATAATTCAGCAACCATTGCTAATCCAAGACCAGAAATTAATAGCTCACCTGTTGACTGAAAAAAATAGGTCAGCAACATCCATAACGGAGATACAATCCCAGTGACTGAGATATACTGTGGTATGGCCAACACAAAAAATGCGATCGCACATAAAGTCATTCCCATACAGAATTTAGTAACATGAGTAGAAGGATATTTTTTATAAGCCCAAGTTAATATCGGGGACATCACAATAATGACTATTGAATTTAAAACTTGGTATTCGGCAGGCGGTATATTCCAACCTAAAATTAGGTTATTAACATTATGTAATGCAAAAAAGGTTAAGGATGTTGGCATCTGATTGTATAAAACAAAGAAAGCAATACCTTGAAACACTAAAATTAAAGCTACAAACATTCTTGAACGTTCAACGCCACGCAAGCTTAATGCAATTTTTATGAAAATAATAAACGCTACCCCAACAATTGTATAAATCAACCAACTGCAAATTTGTGTATGAACGAGTAATTGTGAAATGCCTAATATTGCTAATATACTCGCACATAAAATTTTAAAAAATAAAAAATTTGAAAAAGGCTTTCTACCAGCATCAGTGGAGATATATTTTAATGCATGGTTATAAACACGATAGTTCGCTAATCCTAGGAATAAACCAGCGGCACAAATCCAAAATGCAATAGACCAACCATAACGCGATGCCACAATCGGTGTAATCGCCATAGATATCATCGAACCAATATTGACAGCCATATAATATAGTGTCATTGCGCCATCAAATTCTGGATCACCCTTTTTATACAATTTTGAAATAAGTGAACTTGGGTTCGCCTTAAATAAGGCATTACCAACAATAATTCCTGACAAGGCATAAAAAATAGTGTGATAATTTGAAAGCGCTAATCCTGAATATGACAAGGCTAATATTATTGCGCCCAAAACCATTGTTCTTTTAGCGCCAAAATACTTATCTCCAATCCATCCGCCAATCCAAGCAAAACCATTCACAAATGCACTAAAAGAACCAAAGATATAAAAACTTGTTGACTCGCTGTAACCTAACTGATTAACAAAATAAAGTGCTAATATTGCCTGAACACCGTAATAACCAAATCTTTCCCAAAGCTCTATCGCCCAAAGTACCCAAAATGGCTTACTGAGTTGCCCTGAAATTTTTATATCTTCGATTACAGTTTCCATATTTCCCTCAACTATCGCTTAAGCTTTATTGAATCAACCAAGCGATTTTGCCTTTCTTCCAATAACGCTTTATATGCTTCAAGTAATTGCAGCTCGGCATCAATTTCAGCCTTCTTACCTTCCATCTCTTCGCAAAAATCATTTAAATCCTTTAGTACTGTTTCAAGTTCACAACGGCTCAAATCACCATTTCTTGCCACTGATGAAAACCAAGCAATATCTTTGTTAGCAGGGCTTATCTCACTACCATTTCCCATATCCGGTATACTTTTGTCTCTAAAGAACAAGCTATTTGTCATTTTTACTGCCATAGCACTTACCTCGCTTTCAGATACCTGGCATGCCTTGCCTACTCACCAACTCCTATGTACAATCTGACCAATGTCTTACCATTCCAAGCCCTGCTAAAAAGCCCATTACTTGGGATGAGAGCGCGCATAGATAAGGCGACTTTTGACCGTTGAACAGCATCAATTACTAGCCGCATTGATGTACCGGCGCTGCTCTCGTTGTGATACATCATTCTGTCCATTTCTTAGCCTCTAATTTAATATGACGACCATGAGCCAACAAGCGGGTATAATTTCCACGCTTAGGCGGGTAAAAACCCACCAAATTTGGTAAAATTTTGAACTAAATTGACTGAATTGGGCTCTTTGCCCGTGGTTGAGGCTTAGTTTTTTGAAAAATAGGGAGTAAAACGTGCCTTATTGGAATGGCAGATCGTTAATCAAATACACTGCTTCTAAACCAGTGAAGCAGTCTTTGGCCATTGTGATGGGAACAATATTCCAGTGGTTTGATTTTGCTCTATTTAGTGCAGTTTCAACTAAACTCGCTAGCTCATTTTACCCCTCCACCTTACCGCACACCTTATCGATGCTAATGGTCTGGCTCTCTTTTGCTGTAGGCTGGCTGTTAGCGCCTATTGGCGGAGCTGTCTTTGGTTATATCGGCGACACCTATAGCAGGAAAATAGCTCTAACTTTGTCTATCACCTTGATGTCTGGAGCATCTTTATTAATCGCACTGCTACCAACTTATCAAGCTATTGGAATCTGGGCTCCCATTCTGTTACTGATCGCCAGATTGTTGCAAGGATTATCCAGCAGCGCCGAATACAATGGTGCAACTATCTATCTTGTGGAGAATGCACCAGATCGACTCAAACCTTTTGCTGGCTGTTTACCTAATATTTCTAATAGTGCGGGCATGATGCTGGGATTTTTAGCAGGCGCCATTTTTACCAAAAGTAATATGCCAGACTGGGCGTGGCGCATACCATTTTTGCTTGCTTTCATTGGATTGATCTGCGCTTATCAACTGAGGGGTAAGGTACTGGAAAGCGATGTAAATTTTATTCATCTACTAAAACACAAAACCATCAGTTATTCAGGAATACTGAAAAAAGCAAGCTTTATGGTTGTGCTTGCCGCTTATAACGGTGTGACGAGCTGGGGAATATATGTATGGTTACCCGTATTATTAACTTATTTTGGCTTGTCTAGCTCACAAGCTTCACTCGTTATATTAATCGGATTGGCATTAGATATTGTGCTCGAAGCAATGACAGGACTATTTGCCCAGAAAATAGATAACAAGAAAATATTTTTACTTTTTTCAACTTTATTTGTTATTGGGCTTTACCCCACTCTTAAATTATTTCAACTAGGGAGCTTTTATCTTGATATAATTGGTATGATTTTTATTACGTTACTTATTTCTCCCGCCACTGCAATGATCAATAGCATTGCCGTTCAGTCTGTCGAGAAAAAAGTTCGTTATTTAACATTAGGTATATTTTGGAATATTGGCATGACACTGTTTGGTGGTACTGCGCCTGCGGTTTTTTCTTTTTTTATGCATTATGCAGATCAAGCAAGTCTGCTAATAATGCTCTACATGAGCATATTTGTATTGCTCGGCTTTATAATGGTAAAACGGTATGCTAGACGATAAATACTTGCGACAAATTCAGGAGTACAGTAAAGAAGAACTAAAACTGTATAGCGATATTCTATCAGTAAAATACTATAAACAAATCGAAGAAGCTTGCCACGATATCACCAACTTTGGAATTGATTATATTTCTTTAGGCATCTTTACAGCAGCACAAGCACCCATTTTTTTAAGCAACATGCCAAATTGGTCAATTCCATACAATAAAGAGGGCTTATGGAAACTGGATACGATTAACACTTCAAAGACCTTCTATCTACTAGGAACCGATCATATTTTACAAAACAGCTTTAAAAAAAGTGATTCGCAAGAAAAATTATATGAATTTTGTGAAGCATTTAATATCTACGAAGTATTTTCAATGCTAAAATCGCTAGGCAAAGTCGATATTAATATCATCGCACACACACGCTATCCTATTTTAGATCTCAATCGATTTTATGTTACGCATCGACAACACGTTATTGATTTCGCATGTTTACTTATAGCTCGACTCCAATCCATATTAATCGAGATATGCCCTTTCTTAAAAGGGAATCCAATATTGTGGAATCAAGAGATCCTCCAGCAAGTTCTTAGCTCAAAACTTGTGTATTCACCGCTAACTAAAAAAGAAACGGAAGTTCTATACCAAACGAGCCAAGGACTAACAGCAGACAAAGTCGCACAAGAACTAGGCGTATCAATAAAATCAGTTAATCGAGCTTTAGAAAGGGCCCGAAAAAAACTTGATTGCACGAGCACATTTCAAGCGGTTGCCAAAGCGCACTCCCTTAATATATTTCAAAATATACCTACTATCGATTCAATAGATAATAGCCTGAAATTTAAGTATCTTGTATCTGAAAGAGAGCTGGAAGCAATTTTCTGGACTTCTCTGGGTTATAGCGCCAAAGAAATCGCCAGATTTATGCAAATTGAATATAAAACGGTAGAGAAATACCTTAGCACTGCTCAAAATAAACTTGAGTGCCATAATAAGGTTCACTTAGTTTATAAGGCACATTATTACGGACTTTTAAACGAACATTTCCTTCGATACATTAGCTCTTAGCAGCAACTATTTGCGTTTGCCTAGAAAGCGTAAAAATATAATCATTGTTTGTTTCTAAACTTTCAATATTATTCAACAAAAATTCGAACTCTTGAGTACCAATTAAATTAGCATTGATAAATTTCTCTGCCGCCGATTTTAATGAAAGTCGTAAAATTGATTTACGTTCTTTAGTATATAAAACGGGTTGAGAAAAACTGACGCTCTTAATAAAGCCACCAAGATTTTTAACTTTAGTTATTAATTTCAATCCAATATCATAATCATGTTTAAAAGTTTCGCCCAACTTGAGCAGAAGTTTAATAGCTTCTTGATATTGCTTTGATTCAGGATAACAAAAGTTACTCGATAAGGTAGGCTCTTCAAGCAAAAGTATGCCATTTTTATTTAATTTTGAAATCATGCTCTTAAGTGCTCGATCAGGATCATCTAAATGCATGAATAGAAATCGACAATAGATACAATCAAAATCATTTAAAGCATTCAAATCATAAACAGAACCTACTTTTAATAACAGATTTTTATTAACATCAATTTTAGACCTGATAACTTTTATTTGCTCATTGTCAGCATCTAAAGCAGTCACACTGCCATCATGGCCTACTTGATCTAAGAACCAAGGTATCATATGTCCATGTCCAGCGCCCACCTCCAATACATTCATCCCTTCTCTTATATAAGGCGAAAGAAAAGCCTGGCTTTCAGCATTACAAATATCATTTAATATTTCCAGCCTACTTTGATCCTCTTCACCGAAGCAAAAGGCGTAATCTTTATTCATGAAATTCTCTCCATAAAATTTATTCAATCTTTGATAGTTGCTTTCTATTTAGGATTAAATAGATAAAACCAAATATCACCCAAACCAATCCCACCCTGTGTGTTTGTGGATCAAGCCCTGAAAAAACCCAAACAATACTAACAAAGCCTAATGAAGGGATAATTATATAAAACAAAATGGTATACGGTTTATTTTTAATGTCTGTTTTTCTAAAATTAGTAAAGTAAAAATAAATGACTGATATATTCAATATTGCAAAGCCAAGCAATGCGCCAAAATTTACTAAACTAGCAATATCGACTAAATTTATTGTACTTCCCAATAAAATCCCAACAACCACAATGATCAAAATATTAATGTGTGGTGTTTTCCAGCGATTGTTAATTTTTGCAAAAATATTCTTATTTAAAACACCGTCTCGACCCATGCCATATAATAATCTTGCCGTGGCTGCTGTTGCCACAATATTGAATAATGCCATACTGGTTACGAATCCAATTGAATAAAATAATGCAAACTTGTTCCCCCCTGCTAACCTAGAAACATGAAATAATGCTGTGTCGATCCAATGTGGTTGGATTATTAACTCTCGCCAATTAGGTATTGCCAATACAGCTAAATAACCTGTAAGCATCATTGTTAATCCACCTATAAAAATAGATAGAAAAATTGCTTTTGGAATATCTCTAATTGGATTTTTTGCTTCTTCTGCTAACGTAGTAATAGCATCAAACCCTAGATAACTTGCTACCGCAAGTGAAGTGGCACTTATAAGTGAAGCAACACTCTTGAAGTGAAAAGGCATTAAACTAAATAAATGATCAACTCCCGCATGCTGGATAACCTTATCACCCCAAACTAAAAAACTAGACAGCACTACCAACTCTATAAATAACAACATGATAAGACCGAAATTAGCAACCAATTGAATGCCAAGAATATTGATAACTCCTGTTATGCAAAAAAATATAATTAATGTTATTTCATATGGAATTTGAGGGAACAACTGATGAATATAAAGTGAAGCACTCATGGAAGTTACTGTCGTAATAAGCAAATAATCAAGCAGCAAAATCCATCCTGCCATAAATCCCAGGTATGGGTGACAAGCTCGGCTTACAAAATTATATAATGATCCCGCTAAAGGAAAATGCCTAACCATTAAAGAATAACTAGTCGCCGTAAAAAGTATAGCAATACCCGCGATAAAAAATGGCAAAACAACTGTCCCACCTGATCGTAATAGGACAAAGCCAAAGAAAATAGCTGGAGATAGTGGGATCATGTAATTCAAGCCAAAAGCAGTTAACTGCCAAACGTTTAAATTACGCTTCAGTTCTTGCTTATAACCAAATTGCTTTAAGGTCTTACTAAAATTATGCATAAAACTATCCCCTTGTAATACTATCTAAACTATCATCTGGGGATTTGAGAATTTTTTTTAAGATCTTTTGATATCGAAAAACCATTTGCTTAATAGTATCTGAATCAAATAAATCAGTATTGTATTCAAAAATACCAAGATAACCTGACTCTGTTTCAGAAAGACCCAGCATTAAATCAAGCTTGCTAGTATCATTATGACTAAATACACTTTCCGTTTTTATGCCATTGAAAGATAATGTATCGCCGCCAATACTATCTTGTAACAACAGCATCACCTGGAAAACTGGTGTATAACTTTTTTGGCGCTCGATTCCTAATTCATCAAGTAAAACCTTAAATGGGATATCCTGATGTTGATAGGCAGCTAAACATGTTTCCTTGACTTGCATTAATAGCTGACGATAATTCAATGTCTGTAAGTTGACACGCAAGCCCAGTATATTAGCAAAAAATCCAATCATGTTTTCTAAGTAGGGAGCATTTCTGTTAGCAACAGCCGTCCCGATAACGATATCATTTTGATCAGCATCCTGACCTAACATGATCGAAAAACCAGATAGCAAAGTCATAAACAATGTACAACCATTCTGAAAAGAAAAATGCTTTAACTTATCCATCAGGTCTTTTGAAAATTGAAAATGATATTGAGCACCGTTGTAAGAAAAATTTTCTGGCCGAGATCCTTTGGTTTGTAATAATAACGGTTGCATATCGCTTAATTGTTTTCGCCAATACTCCTTACATTGGTTAAAGCACCGTCCTTTTAAACATTCCCTTTGCCATCGAGCATAATCTGAATATTGAATTGTCAACGGAAATAAGTTCTTTAGCGGATCGATTTCACCAGTGGAAATTACATTATACAATGTAGATATTTCACTTAATAATATTTGGATTGACCAACCATCTGTAATGATATGATGATGATTAATAAAAAGATAATATTCACCACTATCAGAAACGCAAAATAATTTAATATAAAATAATGGTGGTTTCTTAAGATTAAATTGATGAAGTGACTCCAGACCAAGAACTTCCATACATTCTTCAATTGAATCTAACTTTAGGATATCAAATGGGTAACTACCTTCTTTTTCATAATCTACTATTTTTTGATAGACTGAGCCGTCTTCATCTTCGACAAAATAAGTGCGCAAACTTTGGTGACGATCAATTAGTAAATGAAATGCTTTTGCTAATGCTTCAACATTTAAAGCTCCCGTTAAATGATAGGCCATTGGAATATTATAGTGATGGCTATCACCATGCATATTTTTATCAACAACCCACAAACGTTCTTGGGTAAGGGAAATTGGTGCTAAATCGTTAGCAGATGCGGCAGGTATTTCAAAATTAGTTGGATAGGCACTTAATAACATACTTTGTATATGAGCAGCTAAAGACTTAATAGATTGAAATTTGAAAATTGCATCTATAGAGACATCAATATTGAAAATCTGTTTAATCTTAATAATGGATTGCATCAACTTGAGAGAGTGTGCACCTAACGAAAAAAAACTATCATTTAAACCAATTTTATCCACTCCCAAAATTTCACGCCAAATACCAGCAAGGATTTGTTCAATTTCATTACGCGGCGCTATGTATTGTTTTCTATTAAGAGTAGTTAAGTTAGGAATAGGAAGAAGAGCACGATCAATTTTACCATTATAAGTTAACGGCATCTGTTTCAGATAGACGTAAACACTCGGAATCATATACTCGGGTAACTGAGTGAACAGGTATTGAACTATTGTTTGATCTGGTATTTCCTCTTTTGCAACATAATAGGCAACTAATAATTGCTCATCTTTATGATTTAAGTATATCACTACGCATTGTTCTAACTTAGGAAATTGGGATAGTATGGTTTCGATTTCAGCTAGCTCAATACGATACCCCCTTACCTTAACTTGAAAGTCTCGCCGCCCCACAAACTCCAATATGCCATCTTTATCCCATTTTGCCAGATCTCCTGTTTTGTATAAGATGGCATAAATATTTTCTGATTGATGCCATTCACTATAATAAGGATTTTTGATAAAGCGTTCCTTGGTTAAATCCTCTCGATTCATATAACCAGGAGAAACCCCGTAGCCAGCCACATGAATTTCACCCAAAGCACCTATTGGTACAACTTCTTGCTCTTGATTCAAAATCAGGATTTTTGTATTGGCAATGGGCTTGCCTATTGAACTACTGGTAATATTATTTTCTGTAAGGTAAGATTCAGTCACCACATGTGTTTCAGTTGGACCGTATTGATTAACCAACCTAATTTTTTGGCTATTTTTTATAAAAGACTTAACTGCTCTGCTTACATTCAGCTTTTCACCCGCGATGTAAATTTTTGTTAAACTCGTTACCTCATCAGTTATGATCTCAACAAATATTTCGAATACCTTGGTTGGCAAGAAGATTTCGTTAATGTTATTCGCTTTGATGAAATTTAATAGTAAGGTTACATCTTTCTTCATAGCCTCAGTTGCTATATTCAAAGTATATCCGTTTAATAACGCATAAAATATTTCTTGAACATGCACATCAAAGCTAATAGAGCAATATTGCATAGTATTGAGGCTGTTATTCTCATTAGTTGTAGTTGCTTGAATCAAATTGACGATAGTTCGATGAGTTTGAACAACGCCTTTAGGGAGGCCTGTGGTTCCTGAAGTATAAATAATATAAGCAGGCGAGTCAGGGGCGACTTTAGAAAAAGTCTTTTTTTGCACTTTAATAGAATTAGAAATTCTATTAAAATTAATGATGAATGGATCTGTCAGCTCAGTTATTTCATTATTTTCATCATCGATAATCAAACACGCTGACTCGCTGTCTTTTAAAATGAATTCCTTACGTTTAATCGGCAGTGCTTTCTCTATTGGCAAATAGCAAGCGCCTAATTTAACAATTGCTAATATTACAATAATTAAATTGATTCCTCTATCCATGGATACAGCAACTACAGATAAGTCAGATACTCCTTTCGATGAAAGTAAATTAGCCAAGTTATTTGATCTATCATCTAACTGGGAATATGTAATTTCTTCTTCTTCAAAAGCTACTGCTATTCTATTCGGCGATTTCTTAACCTGTTCAGAGAACAAATCAATAATAGAGTATTTCCCAATATTAAAATTCTTGGTGTCGTTCCAATCATTTATTATCTTGTTAAATTCAATTTTCGGTATAATATGATGAGCACTAATTTCATTGTCTAAATCAGCACTCGATAACAGATCGTCAAGTGTAGTTTGATAATACAAAACCAACCTTGATACATCATCCTTGAGTATTTTATTAGGGTCATATAAAAAATTTACATTAACGGAGTTAGGCAGCTTTTCACAATTTACCAATAATGGGTAATTAGTGTGGTCATAAACGCTTATCTGCTTAATTTTCAGACTTGATAGTTCATTTGCATTTTCTACAATATAGAAATCAAGATAATTGAATAATATGTCAAACAAGTTTGAGTGATTCGATGCTTCAATTATATTTGGCAGAGGGTAGGAAGAATATTTATTAATTTTTGCTTCATTAGCATAAACCGTTTCAATCAATTGCTTCCATGTTTTATTCCTAAAATGATCAACTCGAATAGGCATAGCACTAACAAAAACCCCAAGCGATTTGTCAAAGCCATCTATTGGCAATCTGCCATTAACTGTAATTCCAGTAATAATATCTTTTTTACCCATTAATACTGAAATCACTTTTAGGTGAACTGCAATAAATATTGTTTTAATTGATACAGAAAGCTCATCAGCTAACTGTGAAATCTTTTCTAGATAAACTTCAGACAAAGACAATGATTTAGTCAATAATAGCCTCGAAGTAGAACTAGCCCCCTTCTTAATAAATGGAGCTAGTTTATAGTCAAAACCGTCAATGTAATCTTTCCAAAATTGTTTATATTCGATATTTTTTTCAGCCTCATGTTCTGAGATTAGATATTGTGGGATACCAATATTTGAAAACAAACTTTGTGCTTTAACTTCTTGATCATCAGCGTTCAAAAGCTTTAATAAACTAGACAAAAGAACTGCGATACTCCAGCCATCCAATATAACATGGTGATAGGCAATTCCTAAAAAATGCGTGTTATCATCAAGTGTGCACAAGAAAAATCTAATTAATGGTGCGCTCGATAGTTCAAATTTAGCATCAATTTGATTATGCCACCAACTTGAAATATATTGATCATATTTCTCTTTGCTTTTTTTGGTACAATTCAAATAGGAAAATGGCAAGTCAATAGTTTTATAAATTAGCTGTACTGGTTGTGAAAATTGATATAAATCAAAGCTTGCTCGAAGCGCTTGATTATTGCGTAAAATAATTTCTAAACACGCCTTAACCTTATCTTCTCTTATTTTACCTGACAACTGGATTCCGAATACCGTTTTATACATCGAATTTGATTGATTTTTTTCAGCATAATAGAGCATAGCCATTTGAGTATTAGACAATGGATAAGCATCTTCTATACCAGGCAATGATTTTACTTTTTCTTTGTCATCAGCCTCAAGTAATGAGAATGCTGTTACCGATAATTTATTTCTCCCATCTTTTATATCAGCAGATTTAGCCAGTTTTCTTATAGTTTTCAATCTAAGAACATCATAAATTGAAAAAAATATTTTATTATCTTCCGATAATGAAATCATTCTAATCAGCTTTATAGAATCACCACCTAATGAAAAAAATTCATCATCTAGGCTTATTTGCTCCTGATTTAATATATCTTTCCATATTTCTACTAGTTTTGATTCTATATCATTACGAGGTGAAACAATTATTCTTTTTTGGTGATAAGAAATAACAGGATCTGGCAAAGCTTTTCTGTTCACTTTACCATCTAGTGTCATTGGCAAATGTTTAATAGATACAAAATAATTTGGAATCATGTAATCTGGAAGGTAACGCTTTAAATACGCTTTTAATTTTTCTTCTTGAACTTCTACATCTGAGACAAAATAAGCAACCAGTATATTGTTTATAACACAAATATATGAAGAATTTATGCCAATAAAATTATTCATCCATGCTGTGATTTCTCTAGGCTCAATTCTAAATCCTCGAATTTTTAATTGTTCATCTCTCCTACCAAAAAACTCAATGTTCCCATCTTCCAACCAACGAGCCACATCGCCCGTTCTAAATAATCTATTGGCTGCTTTATTATTAAAGGGGTTAAGAATAAATCGTTTCTTGTTCTCGTCTTCATTTGACCAATACCCCTCAGCCAAGCCCATACCCCCCAAATATAGTTCCCCATAAAATCCAACTGGGACAGGGTTTACTTTTTCATCCAGAATATATGCAATATTGTTTTGTATAGGCTTGCCAATAGGTGTGATTTTATAATCTTTATTATTAACCTTATATAAAGTCGCGCAAACTGTTGCTTCAGTAGGGCCATAGCCATTAATTACTGTTATATCTGATATGTTGTTACTGATTTCATATAATATTTCGTTATCAATTGGCTCAACACCCACTAATAGTCGCTTCAAGCTTAGTTGGTGTTCTTTAGAAAAATCCTTCAACTCATCTAAAATATAAGCAGGCAAATATAATGAGTGGATGCGATTATTATGCAGATAATGCAACAATGCCTTTATATTTTTTCTCAGTTTGTCTGCCAAAATATGTAGTGTTAAACCATATAACAAACAAGACCAGATTTCATAGATCGACACATCAAAGCCAAACGAGGTCCAAAGTGTTCCACTCATTCCAGGTTTAAGAGGCCTTAGTGATTGAAATGATTCAAGCAGATTAATAACACTACCATGTTTACAACAAACGCCTTTTGGCTTACCCGAAGAACCTGAGGTATAAATTACATAGGCTAAATCGTTTGCATCGATTGAAGGCGATTGTAGACTATTAAATTGATCTGATGATTCCAGTAGATTATCAACAAACACCGATGATACATTTAAATGATCTATTTTTTGTTTTAAATTTTTTTCTGAGACTATAATCCTTGCGTCAACGACATCTAGGATTGCTTGAATTCTTTCTGTTGGCGTTTCAAAATCAATTGGAAAATATGCCGCACCAAGTTTGAGTATACCTATTATACCCTCGATAAAATGAATACTTCTTTCAAAGTAAGCGGGCACAATACTAGCCTTCTTGACACCCTGCTGCTTTAAAACTAACGCAACTTGATTGCTTTTTTGATCTAACTCTTTATACGTAACCGAATTTCCATCGATAACAACCGCATTAGCCTCTGGATTCTCCCTTACTTGCTCTGCAAATAAAGACACAATGGTTTCATTTTTTCTAAATGATTCCTTCGAAACAGAGAATTCATTAAGTAATCGTTCAGAATCAGCATCATTAACTATAGAAACTTTATCAATAAAAATTTCCCTGTTAGCATTATATTGCCGCAATACATGCTCTATTCCTGATGATACTGAATTAACAATATCAGCTAAATCACTCTTGAAATAAATATTTAATTGCTTGTCATGCTTACGCCACTGAAAAACAATGAGATATTCACTTAACAAGTCATCTTCATCCGCGTCTGTAAAAGCAATTCTATTAGACCCTATATCAATAGTTTTTTTGTATCTGATAAAAATATCTTTTAATATATTTTTTTGGTTATTTGTAATTTGAGATGCGACACTAGACACAATATCCGCTAATTTTTTGGTTTTTAAAAAATCGCTATTAATCGGCGTATAGCCCAAAAAGCAAATATTTTCCTCACTATTATTTCTACACTTAAAAATATCAATTGATATGGCGGATTGAGAAAGTGCTTTATGAAAAAAAGTTAAAATAGACGATATTAAAATATCATAATTTTCTGAAATATTATTCAAATGTATAGTACTGATAAGGGGAAAATCGTTATTTATCGTGACTCTATTATTTTTTGGAAGAATTGGTGGGCTATAATTAGAAAATCTATCAACAAAAATTTGCTCATCTAGCTTTGCTTTAGAAATTTTACTGATTAAAGTTTTTGATAAGCTTACCTCCGCTGATAAACTATCATTAACGCCTAAATTTAACTTATTGATCAATTCCTTAAAACAAATTAATTGGCCGCGAAAATCAAGAATAGTTTTGATTCCAACGTTAAAGTCAGCAGTTGCAATATAGACACACTCATCTTGTATTTCGGCAATTTTTCCTGGATCAACTGTAGATATTTTTTTTGTAACAAAAACTTCACTTACGACGTAAAGTTTTCTTTTTAACCATACCTTTGCAGACGTTAATCGGTTATTGTATGAACCAAAATTTAACGATCGGCACACTCGATCGATATGACCTGCTTTGCAATTCCAATCTATGATACCAAATCCTGAAAATGCTTTATTACTAGGGTAATAAGTACGTTTAGATAGATCTTGTTGCTGTGCAGTAACAGTAGATAGTTCTATTTCATGAATTAATTCTTTAAATGCTTCAATTGCCTTAGAAGCACATTTTATATTAAGTGATTCCGCTGTTTCAGAAACTGAATTTATTTCGACAGTTTTTTGAATGAGAATTGGTCCCGTATCAATTCCATCATCAATAACATGCCAACTAATACCATGGGTTTCTTCCTTATTGAATATGGCCCAAGCGGTGCTATTTAAACCTGCATAATCGGGCAATAAACTGTCATGATAATTTATATTCAAACATCTTGTTTTTTCTAGTAACGACTGACTGAGAATTTCATCATTAATAATACTAAAAATATAATCAACAGGTTCACTAGAGAACTCTCGTTTACGCGAACTTTCATATAGTTGAATCGATTTTTCATTTGCCCATTGAATGACATCTCTATCCCGAGTAACAACTCCCTTGATTACCCAAGCATGGGAAAGCAAATAATCCGCACACGCAATAAGCAAGTTTGTTGAACCCAATAAATAGCAAGTGCGAATCTCTGCATTGTACGATTCAATTTTCATCCAGTACGCTCTCTACCTTTTCTAAAAACTGCTTCACGACAGCTATGTAATTATCAGTGACTTCCAAATAGGTATTATGCGCACTATCCTGGAACACATACATATCGCTAGATGATGGCAAATTCTTCATATATTTTTGTAAAGTCTCCTTGCGAACTTCATCTTGATCACCACACAATAATAATATGGGAACACCCAATTGAGCCAGATCATCCCCTCTTTCGTATGAAGAGAGATTACCCGTACAATTAAACTCAGATGGCCCCCACATAGTTTCATAAATATCAAGATTGAAGTTTTCTAACGCTTTCTGATAAATGATAGGCTTAGGGTCTAATCGACATAAGAACCGACGGTTAAACTCTTTAATAGCATTTTTATATTCTTCGCTATCAGTTGTATTTTGTGCTTCATGTTTTTCAATCGCCAACTGTATAGCTTTTGGAAGTTCTTTTTTTCTGATATTAGTATCAGCAATCCAATCTTTTACACTAACGAGTGCACTCGACAAGGTGATGCTCAGCAAACTTGAGGGATGGGTTAATCCATGCTCTAATACAATACTGCCACCGAATGAATGTCCCAAAACATGGTAACGATTCAAATTAAAATACTTAACAATGTCATCTAATTCTGTGGTATATCGCTCTAATTGCCACAAAGATTTATCATTTGGCCTATCTGAACGTCCACAACCTAACTGATCATATAAAATAAGTGTTCTATCCGTTGATAAAGGAGCTAAAACTTCAAGCGTATCGTGAGAAAAGCCTGGGCCACCATGTGCAATAATCAATGGCGCGTGTTTATCATTTTTTTTACCATATAAAACATAATAAATCTTCCCTCCCTTGACCGGAATGAAGCCGTCACTTTTATCATACATAAACATCCTCCATTAAATTTATACTTCCCTTGCTATTAATCGATAGCAAGTTATTGCTGCTAATATCGCCATCAACATTGCAATTGATAGCGCCACATTAACACCATGATGAATGGCAGTTGGAAATAATTCTAAAACCTTATGCTGTAATGATGGGGAAAAGGCCGTAAAACTATAATGCGTTTCTCCGACATGGCCAATTGCTTGGCGAATTTGATTAATTTGCGTCGGTAACAAGTCCGTATGCTTTTTAAGTTTGCCTAATAAATCAGAAAAACTGACAACCTCGAAAATAATTGTTGTAAAAATAACACCTAGCGTATTACCAACTAATGAGCACAATAAAAATAAACTTGATCCTATACCAATTTTTTCTTTATCGAGTGACTTAACAAGTCCCGCACGAATAGCCGCAAATGCTACACCCATGCCAATACCAATAATCAGTAATATGAAAATAAGCATTGATAATGGTGCTTTGTTAGTAAGCAATACAAAAAGCAATAATCCTAGAGATAACGTTACAAAACCTATAGCCGCAGGAAACCTCACACCGCGTTTATCTACCCAATAACCACCGAAAGCAGCAATAAATCCAAATACCAAACTGACGCCTAAGAAAATAATACCGGCTTCTAACGCGGAATAGCCTTGCACTTTTTGCAAATATAAAGCAAGCATCACAATAAGAGCAGAAAACGCATATTGTTCCAAAAAGATTCCGATAATAACGCCTAAGTATGAACGCTGCTTAAATAAACTAAGTGGGATAATTGGAAATGCGCGCCCTTTTTCCCAAAAAATAAAAATTAAAATCAACAATATTGATAACAATAATATTGATAAATTCCATGCAGAAAACGTGAAGTAATGTACCTTGCTCAAGGAAACGACTAAAAATACAACCGCCGCTCCTAAAATAATGCTGCCTATTCCATCAAACTTAGCATGGCTTCTAGTAAATTTGTGATATCGCGTAGTCCTAGCAATAATCAAGAGTGCTAATAATGCAATAGGAATATTTATATAAAATATCCAACGCCAGCCCAACCATGCTAACAAGCCACCACCAAAGGTTGGGCCTAATGCCATCCCGATCCCAACGCCAATACTAATCAGTCCCATCGTTAAGCCTCGCTCTTTTTGAGCAAAGCTAGAAATAATTAATCCATATACCGTGGGAATATAAATAGCAGCCGCTAGACCTTGCAATATTCTCGCTATAATCAACACAGGCGTTGTCGGAGCAAGCCCTGCTATTATGGAACTTACTATAAATAATAGTAATCCTGTTATACAAAATCGCCGCTGCCCATGGATATCAGCCATTTTCCCCGCAGGAATCACCACCGCAGCCCAAGCAAGCACGTAAGCAGCTAAAATCCATTGAATGGTATTCAACGAACTATGCAATTCTCGTGAAATGGTAACCAGTGCTAAATTTACTGCTGTATAATCAATATTAATAAGCAGTGCCATTAAGCTAATTGCAAATAACAGCCACCAACGACCTTGGCTGTTTATTTCTTCATCATTCTTCCATTCAGTCATAATTTAAACTGCCGTCCTATTTGTGTCACTAAGATTTGACATATTATCATGGTTTAATCCTAAGCTTTAGGATTACTGGGTATTTCCTTGTCATTATTAGCCTAAATAACCTAAATGCCGCCATAAAGCCAACTGCCAGTTATCCATTCTCTGGCTTACTTTTTTGCTTTTTAACCCACTTAACCAGGTCTTCCTTGTCATAAAACACACGCCCTCCTATTTTGATGTAGGGTATCCCTTTATGCTCCCAGCGTTGTCGCTCAAACCAAGCCTCAGACATGCGAATCATGGCCGCCGCTTCTTTTTGTGTTAATAAATCAAACTCTTGTGTATTATTTTCGCTACTCATGGCTTCGTACCTCAACGTTACCTATGCACTATCACTTTTGCTACTGAAGGTTAAAATTATATCAAAGTTAAAGATTATGTCAATATATTCGACATATTTATGTCGTTCCGCCGATGTATTGACTCACTATGTTGCGGCGGCTATGCCCTAATTCTAGGCTGACTTGTAACCGTGCAGCGCGATCCAAGTGTTTTTGTTCTGAGTTCATATCGGCCAATTTAGGACCACCTTTTACTGGCGACTCCCAGCCAGTCAGTTCTTTATAGCGACGCTGCGCATAGCAGTGCCGCAAACCATGCCGGCTATCAATACCAGCCCGCTTGCAAGCCTTGTCAAAGCGACTGCGATAGCTCTTATAGCTGGTATCCGTGGGGATGAGAGAATGGCTTTTATGCTGAGCTAACTGTTTTGCTGCTTCAAGCCATTCTCTCTGCTCGCTGGTTAAAATGGGGATCATCCGTTCACGATTACCTTTCGTCTTTTGCACATAGAGAAACTGTCCAGCATCAGCGATGAAAGGCTGAAGCTTAATACTTTCTTCCATTCGCAATCCAAATAAGGCTTGACCCTTCAAACTATGGCGCATCATTGGATCTTTGATTTGCTCAAAATCCATAGCGCTTAACTGAACAGACTTATCTTGATTACTGACGTAACTTCGTTTAGGAATCCCTAATTCATCATTGCTAGGCACCATGTGAATTTTCCCGTCAAATTTTCGCATGAGCCATCGTAAATGGCTCATGCGATTTTTCATGCTGCCAGGATCATCACCATTAGATTTCCAGTGCTTCACCAAAGCATGAATATGCTTAGGTTTCATATAACGAATGTGGTCGAGCTTATACCCAAGCTCATGTAAATTTTTCGCGACCTTTATTAATGCATGCCGACGATCATCCTGCGTTCGATATGAGCCGTCCTTATTATTTTTAATCGTTGTAATGACTGAACTAATCATTTTATGTTTTTTACTCATGTTGCACCTCGGTTAATAATCGTTTTGCAAACCGTCACGGAATGGTGACGAGTATTCTTTCATTTGAATGTGATTTATCTTATTGAATAATAGGTTTTCTTTTATAACGCGCTCTGCGCGTCACGTTAGACATTTCTGTGCTAACGTGACGCGCAGAAAAAAATAATTTCGGATATCGTTTATGAAACTGTGTTTAGTGATGGTACACCACGCGATAATCCTTGCGGGTTAACAACGTGCGATACAAGATCGCTTTGGTGTAACAAACAACCAAGGCCATAAGCCTATTAATTATCTCGGTGTAAAACCCAGACTATTAATCTGTTGCCAGTTGGTTGCATCATACGATATAAGCTGTTCTAGCTTAGTAGTGAATGTGAACTGCAATAGCTCACGCCATCAAATCCATTGCGGATTTACAGTTGTTAGAGACGCCAGGCTTAGCTGGCCAGTAGAGAGGAATAAATCCTAATGAGTTGTGCAAGATCTGTTGATACCAGATTGAATGAGTGAACAGATAGCCTATAAAAAGCTATCTTGGGTGCCAAAGGCTTTTGCCTCTACGACTTTCATGGCATGTCGTTTTCTTTAATTCGATCATAACGTTGACTTTTCATCTCCAATAATAGGATTATTTTGCCTGTTATGGGCGATGAAATACCATAAAAAATAATTTTTCAGCTTAACTGCCTTCACAGCAAAGTGCATTAAACAAATTAATCAACTTGAGCTGTTCAATTTTGCTGGCCGATGTACTTTTTATTTGAGGATTTGCTACTACAATTGCCAAGCTTTGAGCCCTTGAAATAGCGACATTAATTCGATGCTTATCAAACAAGAAATCAATTCCTCGCGGTGACTCATTCGCATCACTAGCACACATACTCAAAAATACAATGGGTGCTTCTCGTCCCTGAAATTTATCAACACTGCCCACACGCGCTTGTTCACCCAGCGCCTGCTTGAGCTTATTCACCTGATAGTTGTAGGGAGCAACAAATAATATATCATCCCAAGCAATCAATCGCGTTTTTCCAGACGCCTCACAAAAAGTTCTGCCGATCAAATCAGTAGCTAAGGATTTAATCTCACTGACCTCTTCATCTGAAGCATAAGTATTGCCTTCATGCTCTACAGGGACAAATAGTATACCCGCTTCTTTGTTTAACTTTCCTTGATACCCAACTGGCACTTTAACAACACGCCTATCATTATCAGGATGCGATTCAAGTTTACTATCATAAATAAAACGACTAATAAATTGGTTGATTGTAGAATGCATTCGATATGTCGTTCCTAAGAACACACCCATTTCATCAGAAATTGTTGGTGTTTCATGCAATAAATAATCCAAAATAGAAAGTCCACTTTCAGCAGGATGCGTGCCTTGTGACGGTTGCCCTAATTGCATTTGATCACCCATGATCACTAAATTTTTAGCTGAACGACTCATCGCAACTAGATTAGCCACTGACACTTGCCCTGCTTCATCGACAAATAAATAGTCCAGTTGATTTGCCATATCATCTCTAGCGTAGCCCCAAGCGGTTGTGCCAATGACACAGGATGTCGTTACATGATGAGCAAGTTCATTATTTTTTAAGATAGCAATATTTTCTGTCCGCAAGTTAGGATCAGTATCTTTGGTGCAAGCAAACATTCCAGAAATATTATTTTCTGAACAGTATTCTTTTGTTTTCAATAATAGATGATTGATGGCTTTATGACTGTTGCTTGCTATGCCAACTTTAGCGCCGATTTTAATAAGCTCAGCAATAACATGTTTCGCAGTGTAAGTTTTTCCCGCGCCTGGCGGGCCTTGAATAGGTAAATAGCTGTTATCTAAATGCTTAACAGCATGAATAATTTGTTGTAGTTTCTCTTTTGGATCTTGAGCAGGTGCAATAGCACCACCATGATGATTTTTTATTCTTGGCTTTGCGCGATTTAAAAAATCCAATATGGCGCAATGATCAAGTTTATCAGATTCATAATCAGCTACTAATTGATAGATAGCTTGCGGTATCGGCTCTGGATTAACATATTCATCGGGTATTAGTGTAACAACCGAAGGTGGTTCATTTTTCGATTGTAAGCAAATCAATCCATGCTCTAAATCACTTGCTTCAACACAGAATTTTACTTTAATGCTCTTCTTATTTTCATCTTCAAGACCCAATAAATAAAAATAATCCGTTGCCCCTTTAAACTCTTGATCAACATCAAATTGATATTCATAAGCTAAATTTCTTGCTCTAGGTGTTGGCTTAAATGGCTCTCTCCCAGTTCTCCTGCAAAATGCCAAGCAATCTAAATCATCAAACAATTCTTCTTCACTTAAACCCAATCTATCGAATAAACGCCAAAATAGTGGTTTTAACTCACGACGGTGAAACTCCAACATCCAAGCTAAATTTTCTGTTAATGTTGCACGCTTCGGATCTTCAGAAAATGCTTGTGTCGCCGAGCTTATCAAGCGGTATCGCAATTCAATGCGCTGCGTGACGTCTACTTTTAGCTCAGGCTCTACTACTTCTGTTTTTCCTAAATAAACAATATCATTTGCTTGCTGTTGCCCTCTCAGCCAAGCGACCAACTCCTGAGTTGAATTGCAATCATCAATATTATAATCACGTATACTCTTCAAAATGTCTGATGATTCCCAGTGATTTGTATCGACGCCATTTGCAAATAAGTCACGCCATCTTTCATAAACAACTACGGAGTCGCCGCCGGTACCGATGTCTGTTTCACGCTTACCGCGGTACAAGTGCTCTACATTTTTTATTGAATATTTTGGTTCACCTAATAGTAAACTACTTTTTACGATCTTGTATAAATCAACAAATACTTCATTTCGCAATAACTGATCAAGCTCATGCTCACATATTCCATAGCGTCCCATTAATTTGCGACAAGCCGCTATTTCATAGTTGGCATAATGATAAATATGCATTGTTGGATCACGTTGCCATCGCTCATAAACCCATTCGATAAACTGCTTAAAAGCCTGCTTTTCTTGTTCTCGATCATGCGCCCAAAAATCTTTAAAACATCGCTCACCCTGTTCATCAAAATAAGCGCAGCCCCATAAATATTCCAAACCACCCTCTTCTAAAGGGTATCCTTCAATATCAAAAAACACATCAAGCGGTGAATGTGGTGGTAATAATGCAAGCCCTAACTTTTCATCAGGAGCTGGTGTAATAATTTTATATCTCGGTCTATCTTCACCTATACTTTCTTTTTGTATAGCAGCCTGCGTTTTAAGGCGTTCTAAAATAGCTGGATTAATACCAGGTATACGCTTATTAAGATTCGTATTGACCAGTTGTTGCGTGGTTTGGATGTCGGCTTTATTCAGCTTTTTAATTTGACCCTTTGTAATATTAGCCACTTGAAATAAATGATCTCTTTCGGTCAAAAGTTTTTCTGCATAGCTTGACCAGCAACCCCAATCTTTTGAATCGGCGGGATCAGGCGTATTTCGACAATCAAATTGTTCTTGACTCAACAAGAAAATTTCTTTTAATGAGAGGTAATAATAAAAATAATCGTCGACTTTTAATTTTTCATTTTCACCATTACCAAGGACAATACTAATATTATCAGGCCGTCTATTTTGAATGGCTTCTAACATCTCAGCATAACAACATAACTGAATAATAAATTCAGGTTTTGCTTTATGCGATAATTTTGTATCCCAGACTTCATAATGAAAATTGCCAAATTTGCTTTCGCCAGGTACTTTAACTAGAAAGTCTGCATATCCAAAAAACTGTTTATTTTCCAAATAAGCTTGAACAATAACATCTGAACCATTTTTCATAGCATCTAACATTGCTTGTTTTTTCAGATCAATTGTATCTGCTTCTATTTTCTGGACTGATAGGCCTTGAGATTTCAATAATTCTTCTTGCGCTTTTTCATGTTGAAACCCTTTATTTTGAAGTACTTCCATTAGTTCATCATCTGAGTCTCTTTCAGGAGCTTTCTCAGGAAATTCCAAAACAAAGCGATTCATCCAGGATGCGAATGGGCTGCGCATGAAGAGGGTTAGGTCTGTAGGAGAATACTTAAAATAATTCATTGCCCATCCCAGTTAGGTATATCACTTAATTCATCAGCATCGACCCATACAATGCCTACACTATATTTGGCACGTGTAATAGCAACATAAAATTTGGCTAAACTTGAAAATTCTAGTTTTTTGGATTCTCTCAACCAAGTAACAAAAGGCTTTGTGGGATAAATAAGGACGTGTTCGAATTCAAGTCCTTTTGAAACTCCAAAGTTATGTACTGAGAAATCTTCATTAACTTGGGTAGTTTTATCCCACCTTAATTGCATTGGATTATATGTACATAAATATTTATTGATATCATCCTCCCTAACTAAGTATATTCCCCGATGGTCAGTATCGTCATTGCTTCTACAAAATTTGCAAGCACATGGCTCTGGCGCTTGATAGTCAGGATATAATTTTGATGAGAACTGACATATGGCGAAATTATTTCTATGACTATATTTGAGACTAATCTCATCTATGTTCTCTACAGGAAAATTTTTCTTACATTCACTTTTAATAAATTCAACGATCTTACCATTACGATATTTTTTATATTTTGACTCATTATGCGTCAAATATGTTACTTGTCTTGGGTCACCAACCATTAACACGGTAATATCAGTATTAAACAATAACTTTAATATCTCAAGATCATAACCGGCCAGATCTTGAATTTCATCAATATATATGTAGCCGTATATTTTAGATAACCTATTTAGACTTAGCTCAACAAATTTTCTTCTATTTTCATTTTTCCTAAATTTTTCTCCACCACCAACAACTAATTTCGAAAGTTTATCTGAGTAGATTTTGTTTTCAGGTGAAAAATAATGCTTTAGCAACTCATCTTCTTTGTAGCAAACAGGAACACCTTTTTTGTTAATATATTTAACCGCTGATTTCGTATTAGTTAAGAGCAGCCCCTTTACAGCATATTCATAAAGACTTTCATCAAAGTTTCCTTGAAAAGGTTTAAGACCATGTTGAATTAAAAACGAAAACCATGTTTGGATTGTAATGTTTTTCGGTATACACCCATTAAGTTTAATAAATTTGTTGCGTATCCCTTCTTCATTAGCTTGAGTATAAGTGGTTATCAGTATACTACTATCTTTATTCTGTAATGCTTCATTAACTAGAAAAGTAGTTTTGCCAGACCCAGCCGCAGCGATTATTAATTTACTATCCTTGTTCATCAGTAATTGCATCTAAAATATATTGTGGGAATTTTATTTCATCGGATGAATCAAAAATTTTCAGCGCGCAATCAGTTTTATTTCGATACATATAACGATACAGATCATCAATCTCTGAAAAATCCACACCAAAGATGTTATTAAATACGCTTAAATCATTACCATTTTCTTTTACAAATTTTGGCTCAAGCGTATTATAATTAAATGGCTTATCTTTGATTTTAAATTCACCGCTATCTACAACATCATCAAAACAAATTTTTATATTACCTTTTTTATTCTCGCCCAAATAATCAGAGTATTTCTCTTTTATTACTTCAGGATTTCCATCATTGTCAGTGACAATAGCAATTTCTTTTTTTACCTTATCGGCAATCTCTAAAAATCTTAGAAAAGCCGTCCCTACCGATATAACATCTATCCCATCCTGAATAGGCAGTCTATTTTGGTGTGTAGACATATATGCTTTTTGAACTATTAACTCATCTGAATCACCCTCGACAAGAATTGCTTTTTTACATAGAATTAATCTTAAAGTATCGTAGCCAGCTAATTTTTTAAAGAAATTCTTAGTATCCTCAGTTAAATCATTTAAACTAAAATTTTCCTGATTATTAAGTAATACTAAGTTTTCTAAACCTAGCTTATTAGCAACAAAACTACTGTGCGTAGATATAATAATTTGCTTTTCATTATCTTTATTGATTTCACTGATTAACTGATTGAGACGAGTATGTGATAAGTGATTTTCTGGTTCTTCAATCAAAAGAATATTTGCTTCTTGTGCTTTTTTGTGGCCAAGTGCTAATTTAGTTTTAACAATACATTGTTCGCCTTTGCCCACATAATGGAATGGCACTTCATCTAAGTATGTCATCAAACTATTTTCCCAAGCATTTTTAGATGACAACTCGACTGATAACTTAACTTCCTTATTTGAAATACTCGCGGCCTCTTGAATTTTGCTGTTAATATTTGCAATTGACCCATCATTCATGAACTGATCTTTCATATTTCTATGTGCTTGAGCAATATTTACAACATCATCAATATCTAGCAACTCTTTAATGATTCGTGAAATATAAATATCTGAACCATTTTGATACCTGTACGCCGCTGAATCTATCAACGCTGATTTGATTGGAATACTTCTTGCAGTAATACTTTCTCTCGCAAACGACGACCAATAAATTTCATAATATTCTATTGGCAGTGTTTTAAGCTCACCTGATTTAACAAGGCTTTCATATTCCGCCTTGTATTTATCATTAAAGGCTATTTTGTATGAAATTCCATTCGCTTTCGTTCTACTGCTATTTCCATCACCTTCAAATAACGGAAATTGATCATTTGAAAAATATACCTCTATCAAAATATGGGGTAGTATCGCTTCGCCTCTAGTTTCTTCATTATTAATTTTTCTCAAAAATTCAGTGACAATCGCATTATTAAAAAGATATTGTGTTAATTCATTTTTTAAATATTTACCATGGAATAAACCTGTTAAAGCCACATGGGTCGCCTCAAGAATTGTAGACTTACCAGACTCATTATCACCAACTATTATATTTAATCCTCGTTTAAGGTTAAGAATAAATCTACCCTTAAAACATTTAAAATTTTCAATTACTATTTTTTCAATGCAGATCCCTTCCATCATGCCACCCTATAAGACTATGTGATAAATTATTTGGATTAGTTCATTTATCATGACCAACCTCCCTCAAGGCTCGACTAAAGAAATGCTTAATCGCTTTATTGCGCGCCTCAGCATCTGTCATGACGATATTCTGTAATTGGTTATCACGTTGAAATAATTGAATAGCACTTTCAAAAAAAGCCTGTGAAAAAGCGCCAAATACAACATCCGGCGGATTGTTTCGTAACATATCTTTCAAATCATCATCACGTAATATTTCTTGATTCACTTGCTCAAAACGCAAAAAATCTTCCTTTGTAAACTCTGTCCCATGGCGTTGATTAAATGAATTTATAATTTCAGATAATGAGCGCTCTTCGTCCTCCGTATAAGGATTAGCACCAAACTCTTTAATGGCTGACAGAGGTGACGTTGAACCAGAAGATAACGAAGCAGAACCTTGCTCTTTTTTTTCTACTCTAAATGCCTGGAGTCGCACCATATCGTCTGTGATTTCAATTTCTGGCGGCACTTCACGGTTAGGTAACAGGCGACTTAGCCATGAAGCATAAGAAAAAAGTTTTTCTAACGATGTATCTTGCAACCTCATGACCTGTGCCACAAAAGAGTAAAAGCGCATATAACTCTTGAGCAGTTGGCGAAATTCTTCTTTTCTTCCTTCTTCTTCATACTCAAAACGCTGGACGGCATTCTTAACCAGCTTTTCAAGCGTAATTCTGTCATGCGGATCAAGGAGCCCTTTATAGAATATTTCAGAAAATCGATTAACCTCATCTTCATCAATAATGGAAAATGATTTAATACGGCCTTCCAATGCATAAATTTGATTAGGGTCAGACACTTCCTCCAAAGAAGTTACTTCATAATAAGGTCGAAACGCATTTTGAATATCTTCAATAGTGTTCTGAAAATCGAGCACATAAGTGCAATCTTTACCAGGCGCAGTGCGGTTCAGTCTTGAAAGTGTTTGCACGGCTTGCAAACCCTCTAACTTGCGATCAATATACATCGCACATAACTTGGGTTGATCAAAGCCCGTTTGATATTTTTCTGCGACAATCAGCAACTGAAAATCTTTATCAAATTTTTCCGGTAATTGTGTTTCTGAAAAACCATTGATCTCGGCTTCAGTATAGGTCTCTCCATCCAGATTAAGTTCACCGGAGAAAGCAACCAATGCTTTCACGCCCACATATTTCTTTTCTTCAATATATTTCTTAATACCAAAATAGTATTTCAGTGCATGTTCGCGACTCTGAGCAACCACCATGGCTTTGCCTCTGCCATTCAGCTCTCGTATAACATGGCGACAGAAGTGTTCTACAATCACTTCGACTTTCTGAGCAATTGCGGTGGGGTGCAATGTTGCGAATCTGGCGACACGACGCTGTGTCTTACGTCCCTGTAATTCTGGATCGTCCTCAATCGCTTTCTCTAGTTTGTAGTACTGCTTGTAGGTCATGTAGTTTTGCAGAACATCAAGAATAAAACCTTCTTCAATTGCCTGACGCATTGAGTAAAGGTGAAATGGATGCGGTAGCCCATCTGGCCCCTTTGTTCCAAATCGTTCTAAAGTGACATTGCGTGGTGTAGCTGTGAAAGCAAAATAACTAATATTAGGTTGTGGTCCACGCTGGCGTTGGTAATTAGCAATCATATCTTCAATATCTGAAGCACTATCCTCACTATTTTCACGTGCTAAAGCCTTAGATAGGTTATCAGCGTGTTTACCCGATTGTGAAGCATGCGCCTCATCAATCAACACAGCAAAACGACGCTTACTTTGACCAGAAATTTCTTTCAGGTGATCAGTCGAAAATTTATGAATAGTAGTGATGATAATGCGCGCACCTTGCTGAATGGCCCCTTTCAACTGTCGTGATGTGCCATCAATCTTCTTTACCACACCTTTGGTTTGCTCAAACTGTGCTACCGTATTCTGCAATTGTCGATCTAATACAATACGATCGGTCACAATAATGGCCGTATTAAATACCGGTTGATCATCTTGATCATGTAAGGTAATCAAACGGTGGGCAGTCCAACCAATGGTATTCGATTTACCTGAACCTGCCGAATGCTGAATCAAGTAACTATGCCCTGGACCATGATTCTTGGCATGTCTCAGTAACCTTAACACGGCATCTAACTGCTGAAAGCGCGGAAAGATCATTGATTCTTTACCGTCTTTTACTTCCAGATGCATAAATCGTCCAATGATATCCAGCAAAATATCTCGCGAAAAGATAGCTTTACCGATTGGTTGATCCGCGTAGAGATAAGCAACACGAAATTCATCGGGGATATCAGGGTTTCCTGCACCACCATTATGGCCACGGTTAAAGGGTAAGAATCGAGTTTTGCCATTTGCTAATCGTGTCGTCATTGAAACATTGTCATCGTCCATTGCGAAATGTACCAATGCGCCTTGTTTAAACGTTAATAATGGCTCACCGGCTGGAGAACGATCAGTGCGGTATTGTTTTTCAGCGTGACGAAACGTCGTGCCGGTTGATTGATTTTTACATTCAATAGTTGCTAGCGGAATGCCATTTACAAACAAGCCAATATCAATACGCTTGTCATGCTTATCACTGTATTTCAGCTCATCAATCACTGAAAGAATATTGGATTGAAAAAGTTGCAACAGATCCTCATTAATACCGGAGGCGGGTTTAAAAAAGCAAAGCGAAAACTTAATACCAGGAATTAATTTGATACCTTGACGCAGCACATCAAGCGTTCCGCGAGACTTTAGGGCTTTTTCTAGCTGTTTAAAAAATTCATTTTCAGCACTAGCAGCATACTGTTCTTCCAAGCGTTTCCATTCTTCAGCTTGGGTAGATTTGATAAATTCTATTATTAATTCTTTATCAAGCGATAAACTGCAATCAAAATCATCTGCGGTACGGTGAACATATCCTTGATTTGCGACAAGCTGGTCAATCACATGATATTGCAATACATTTTCTCGGCGGATGGTATCTTGAGAATAAGTTCGCTTAGTCGTTTCTGTCATGTCCGCATTGCCTCTTCAATATTATCGAGGCGCTTATCAGTGTTGCCTCCTTTTTTCCAAGATTTGATGTCTAGTTGGCCTGTTACAGCTTCCGTAATAAGAGAAGCTTTATACTCACATAACCTTTCTATAGACGCAGTCATTCTAATGGATAACTGTTTCTCATAATCAACTAACTTCCCAACAGCTTCTTGGACTTTTCTATTTGGTATAGGTATTTTTTCTTTTTCTAACAAATTTGTATTCAATGGGCGGTTTCTACCAGCAGCACCCCTAGAACTTTCAGATAATATAAACTGCCCAGGCTCGGTTCTAAGGAAGGCAAAAAGATATTTTGTGCACACCCCTCTTATGCCTACATAAATTGGATATCGATGAGATACTACACAACCAGTTTCATCAACTCCTGCATAAGCGACAGCACCCTCCCAGGCAAATTGTCCGCTTAATATTAAATCTCCGCGCTCAATCCAAAAAAACCTAGAATCACCGAGATCTTTTCCAGAAGTTTCAGGTTTTTTAAAAGTTCCTCTGCCTCTATTGAGAAGCCCTAATGGAATATAATTTTGATCATTTTGGCGTATTATATTACTCTGTTTACGCTTTGTAACAAAACCAAAGCGCACTCTCTGTGTGTCATCGTTTGTTAATGAATTGTATATCATTACCTCCCACTTAGGACGAATGAGAGACTGAAGCCTCTGCTTCTTAGCTATTAGCTCATCTATTTTAGCAATCTCTATATCTAGAAAATCGGATATTTGCTTTTGGATATCCTTATCTGGGACAGGAAGATACATATCTAAAAAGGCATCTGGATATAATCTTAATCTGGATGACCAAACGCCCTTAGATCGGCGGTTTACATCTGTAACAAAAGGTTGACAGCGAAATAGGTAATCATAATATCTTGCCTCCATATCACGGACTACTGGATAATAAATCCCATAAGACGGGCTAATAATACCATCAATAGTGCTGACTCCCATGGCGCCCATCCAAGCCCACATAGTATTTATTACAGCATCTCCCTCTTTAACTATTTTATAACCTTCGTTTGTTTCGGCTAAAAACATACCAACTTCTTTTTCTGAACGTTTTGTTATGCCCGTGATATGAGAAGCAGAAAGCAATTCTTCAGAGCCATCGACGCTCAGTTCTTTTCTCTCTCTAAACAAAAACTTCGCCCTTAACCTAGGCCATGAGCTGGGTATACAGTCCATTAATGTTTTATCTGCATTATGAATCATGAGGCTACCTCTTTGAGTAGACTAGCAATCTCTGACTCCAGTTGTTTAAGTTCTTCATCAATTTCTGCGACAGGACGTGGCGGTATATATTTATAGAAATAGCGATTGAAATTAATTTCATAGCCGACACGACCCACTTTACCGTCGGTGGCATCTTTATGATTTTCATCCACCCAAGCATCTGGCACAAACGGCTTTACTTCTCGCTCAATATATTCTCGCCAATCTTCTTTCAACGGCACCAACTCATGATCGCGCAAATCGGTGTCAGGTTCAGGATTGCCTTTAGCGTCACAGCAAACGTCAGCCGTTTCGTCTTTCTCTGAAAGCGCTGTAAGAATCACTTTTTTCAACGATGCAGTTAATTTAAAACTTAATTTTTTCAATGCTGTTTTAAGTGCTTTTTCAAATGCGTCACGATTTTTAAATTGTTGTTTTAGTGTTTTGTTATTAAGTGCTGCTAACAACTCTCGCTGCTCTGTGTCAGAGAGCTTTAGAAAAGTTTTTTCTTGTTGAAGCAATTCCAATCGCTCTTCACTACATTCAAAATTTAGCTTTAATGGTCGCTCAATACGTATTTCTCGATAACCGAACTCTTCTGCCTCAAAAATTTTAGAAAAGTCGCTCCAATCGCCACCGCCATTGAGCATTTCATGATAAATTTTAACGATGTCATCACGTGCCTGGTCGGGAATTTCTCGGCGTTTGCTACCAAGACTTTTTCGCATGGATTGCCAAAATCGTTCACTGCTTGCATCAATGAGCTGCACCTTGCCTCTACGGTTCTTGTCCTTCTTATTCGTGAGCATCCAAACATAAGTTTGAATACCGGTGTTATAAAATAAATCGGTAGGTAACGCGATAATCGTCTCTACCCAATCATTTTCTAGCATCCAACGACGAATTTCACTTTCACCGGAACCGGCACCACCCGTGAAAAGAGGCGAACCATTCATGACTATACCAATGCGCGAACCTGCCTCATCATCTCGCATTTTTGAAATCATGTGCTGCAAAAAAAGCAACTGGCCATCAGATATTCGAGGTAGCCCAGCGCCAAAACGCCCATCCATCCCTTTTTCTTGAGCTTCTTCTTTAATAGGATCTTGGTATTTTTTCCAGTCTACCCCATACGGTGGATTAGAAAGCATGTAGTGAAATTTTTTATCTTTATGTGCGTCTTCTGTTAACGTGTTACCGAATGCAATTTGCTCTGGGTTATGGCCTGTCACTAACATATCTGATTTACATATGCCAAAAGATTCGGGGTTTAATTCCTGCCCATAAAGTTCAACTCGAATTTTTGAATTATATTCTTTCATCGCTTCTTCCATGAGCGCAAGCATACCCCCAGTTCCACAAGCGGGATCATAGACAGTGCGAATGATACCTGAGCCAGCCAGCGCTTCAGCATCATTAATTAACAGCAGATCAACGATCAAGCGGATAACTTCACGAGGTGTAAAGTGCTCTCCCGCCGTTTCATTTGAAATTTCAGAAAAACGACGAATCAAGTCTTCAAAAAGATACCCCATTTCTATGTTAGAAACGTTATCAGGGTGCAAATCTATCTGGCAGAAACGATCGAATACTTGCCATAATATGCCACCATCCTTTAAACGTTTGAGCTGATCGGTAAAGAGAAATTTTTCAAGGAAGATATCGCGAACGCTAGCATTAAAGCTAGTTACATAGTCTAACAAATTCTTATGAATATCACCTGGATCTTGATTTCGAATTTTACTAAAAGCGAGCTTATTGTAGTTATAAACTTTTAGCCCTCCGCCAACTGCACCAAACAACATCATGTCTTTAGTATGATCATCAATCCCTTTGGGTAAGTTTTCATAAGCAACAACGACTGCATCTTTTGAAGGTTCTAAAATACAATCCAAACGACGCAAAACAACAAACGGTAAAACAACCTTACCGTATTCAGACTGTTTAAAATCACCTCGCAATATTTCAGCTATAGACCATGAGAATGAACTCAGGTTTTGTATTTTTTTGCTATTCGCTTTTTTCATCTTCGCTTCCCTTATCATCAAGCATTTTTATCGATTGCGTATTTATCCAATGCTCAATTTCACTTTTCCTAAAACGCCATGTGCCACCTACTTTAAAACCAGGAAATTTTTCCTGTGCTAACAGCCGATAAATGGATTTTTCAGCCACCTTCAAATAAGCAGCAACTTCTTTAATGGTCAAAATTTTTTCAGCCATTTTTCTACGCTTCTATAAAATTAGATTAGTGACAGCAAGCGCAATTAAAGCAAAATCGGGCAAGATTGTCCAATAGTGGATGGCGGTGCCATATAGATGGCTGAATGCTCTGCATCTACGCATGAAATAGGGCACACGAATCCCCCAATAAAATCCAACACCAACCGCATGTACCCCCAGGTCGCCCGTCGTTTTAAAACCGTTCAATAGTTACTCAAAAGTAGCAAAACATATCGACATGGCTCAATTATATGATTTTAGCCAATAATGTCCTGCAACAAATTCAAAATGTTTGATAAAATGCTACCACTTTCTGAATTTTTAAGAAGAAACCGATGTGTTTATGCGAAGATCAATCTCAATAGCAAATACAATATGGTCACCACGCTCAAGATTAGTCAGACCAACTCGATTAATCATGCAGCAGAGACGTGCCTTATCTACCCATGTAAGGAGCGTGCATCCTGCAATTGGCGACATTTATGATAAGTTACTCCATCAAACTTCTAAACCTATTCCTTGTAACTTCGCTACCCAAATAGTAGATCATTGGTCACGAGACCCAGACAAACTAGCGATACGCTGTATTGACCAAGATAGTGCTTACCACGAAGATATCTCTTATTTAGATATTGTGAAACGAAGCCGACAAATTGCACATTATTTTGCAAGTAGAGGACTTAAAAAAGGCAGTACTGTTGCATTGATGCTAGGTCAACGACCCGCTTGGTGGTACAGCTTAGCTGGATTAATGCGACAAGGTATTGCTACTGTACCATGCCCTCGGCTACTAACACCTAAAGACTTAGTTTATCGCATTAACGATTTAGGTATTAACGGAATTATCACTGCACCCGAGTTACAAGGTCATATTGATGCTATTCGCAAAGACTGTCCTTCATTGGTTAGTTCAGTGACAACAGGAACCGCAAGTACACAATGGGATTCTTTAACTGACATATTTGATAATAATGTTACGGAATTAGAAGAAAGTCTCACAACGACAGAAGACCCGTGTTTATATCTTTATACTTCGGGCACCACTGGCCAACCCAAAGCCGTCCAACACAATCATGATTATCCTTTTTTTCATTGGCCAACGGGAAGACGTTGGCTAAAAGCAACACCAGAAGACCTGGTTTATAATGCCAGCGATACCGGTTGGGGCTTTACCGTATGGATCACAACGGCGGCATGGGCAATGGGAGCTAAGTTGCTGATTACTCCGACAAACCGTAAATTTAATGCTCAAGCCATGCTCAAAACTTTGCATGATCAACCCGTTTCTATTTTTTGCGCAGCACCTACAGTCCTAAGATTACTGGTGGCCAATAAAGATTTTGATCGTTATCGTTTTCCCCATCTCAAAAGAATCGTCACTGTTGGTGAAGCGTTGGATGAGACGGTGATCAAGCAGTTTGAATCTCGCGATATCGAAATAGCCGTTGGCTTCGGACAAGCTGAGACGCCCTTATTAATGGGGCGTGTCGATGATCAACCCCATGTTTCTGGCACTATGGGCAAACCTATTACTCCTTATCATGTTGCTATTCTTGATGAACAATTAGAACCATTAGCTCCTGGCAATGTTGGCCAAATAGCCGTTGATCTCATCAAAGGAAGTCGAGGCGGTATTATGCGTGGGTATGCAAATGCTGCTGAAAAAACCAAAAAAGCATTTTCGCCGGATGGGCGCTACTACTTAACGGGTGACTGGGCAAAGCTACGGCACGATGGTTTATTTGCCTATCAAGGCCGAAAAGATGATCTTATCAAAAGCCGCGGCTATCGTATTGGACCTGATGAAGTTGAAAAGGCGGGCATGTCACACCCAGCCGTGGCTAAAATCGCCATTGTAGGCATTCGAACAAATCCCGATTCGTTAAACGTCACTGTAAAAGCCTTTATTTTGTTGAAACCTGACTACACTGAAACACCTGGCCTCATTAAAAATATTCAAGCCCACATCAAACAAGAAACTGGCCCTTATAAATACCCACGACTCGTCGAATGCTTACCGCTAGAAGAATGGGAAAAATATGAAACCACAAGCGGGAAAATTCGCCGCGCTGGATTACGAGAACGTGAAGAACGCCGTTTAACTGAGTCCGCAACACTAACGGATGAAGAATCTCTTCATACTTTCCGCCGCTAATCTGGCCTGTTTAAGTCACTTGGGCAATAACATCAACCTTCTGTTGTTGATGCAATAAATTTTGAATTCCTGTTAAAAAATGAACTCTTGCCGTTAATGCCTTTATAGCAGCGTTTTCTGCTTCTTTTAATTTTTTCTCATCGCCATTCACAAGATTGGATAGCATCTTAAGCGCTTTAGGAAAATGATCATGATTGTCTAGTTCAATATGACGCTTAAAATAATAAATTAGGGTACTTAATTGTTGCTGATTACGATGATTCATTTCTACTTCAAGCTGCTTAATTAAAGGTGAAAACATAGCAGCAGTAATTCCTTCACGACCATAAACAAAAGCAGCCGCTAACTCATGAACCTCGCCCTCAAAAAAACTAAATGTGGTTAAAACAAATTCCTTTGTGCTTGTTTTTAAGGATAGTTGTTCAAGCGCTTCAGTAATGTTACTTCCATTCATTAAGAGAGACTGTAATTGCTTTATAGGCCGAGTATCCGCATTAATGTTGTCCATCCCATGAATATAAATATCATAATGACTAGCATAATCGACCCCATTCTCAGTAAGATCACCTTCTTCCTCAACCAAAATACTACTGATCAGATTAGCACTCAAAGCATCCCTCGGAGGGAACCAGGGAGCAGCAGTCGAGACAATGCGTCGATGCAATTCCTTGAGCAAACACATAAAATCCCACACAGCAAATACATGCTGCTCCATAAATAAACGTAATTGGGGGATGGAAGCAATTTCACTATAAAGTGGATGCGACACAATTTGTGAAGTTAGTGGTGACAACCGTTGAGTCAGTTGCTGGATGTGACTTGTCATTCTGATCTCTCATTCGAATAATTATTGGACGAAGCACCGCCACTCTGGCTTTCAAAGCCATGACCATCTTATCATACCTTCCTGTACTCTAATTGTACATTTTGAATTTCAGCAATCAAGTCCTCATATCCCTGAGCGATCTCCTCAAAATCCCTAGATTTCAAACTGTCTTCCAGCTTTCTTGCGATGTCTTTTAAGCGCGGAACCCCACAGTAGCAGGCTCCACCGTGCAACTTATGAACATCAAACTGAAGCTGATCCCAATCTTCTGTTTCGTATGACTTTTTCAAATTATCTTCGGTTTCAGGCAAGGAATCAACAAACATCTTCAACATGTCTTTTGCAATTGCCTCATTACCGCCAGTCAACTGTGCGCCTAACTTCAAATCAATGCTAGGTATTGATTCCTCAACGTCCTTTTCCTCAGCACCCAACACCATAGAAGAATCTGGTGCTTGATACACAAAGGTCTTCAAAATAGTTTGTGCGTTTTCATCAGTCAGAGGCTTAGTCAGCACCTTCTCCATGCCAACGTTTAAACATTGCTGCTTATTACTTTCATCAATATGAGCGGTTAAGGCAACAATAGGAGTGTGTCGTTGATGTTGTTTTTCCCATTCCCTGATCTCAGCCGTCACATCACAACCACTTTTATCTGGCAACCCAATATCCATAAAAACCAGGTCATATTGATTCTTCTTTAAAAGAGTAAGTGCTTCTTCGCCCGTATCAGCAACATCTATGTCACAACCAAATTCTTCGAGTTGATTTTTTGCGGCAAATTGAGCCATTTTATTATCTTCAACCAACAGCACCTTAGCTGCTTTTTCACTTGTATTCGCAGGTAATTTTTCTGGTGATAATGCTAATTGACCCCCGACATCCGACATAATATTGAGATTATATGGCCTTAATTCGTGAACCGTTGCTTCGTTAAAATGTATTTCTGTTTTGTTTTCGGGTTCATCTAACAATGTTTTTTTCAAAGGAATGACACAAGTGAACGTTGATCCTTTTCCTGCTTCACTATCAACATAGATTTCGCCATCGATTTCAGCAATAAATTGTTTAACAATCGATAATCCTAATCCAGACCCTTTATAACTTCCTTTATAAGACGGATCTAATCGATGAAATCGTGAAAAAATAATTTGTTGCTTATCTTCCGGTATACCAATGCCTGTATCATTCACCTCGATTTTTAACACAACATCCCGTTCTTGTTCTTTAGCTAATTTAACTGAAATTCCAACCGTACCTTCTTCGGTAAACTTAATGGCATTACTCATTAAATTAAGCAATATTCGGTGTATTCGAGTCTGATCGCCGATCAAATAATTGGGAATACTTTCATCATAATCGACAGTGCATTGTAAATTCTTTTCATTGGCCGATGGCGTAACTAACATGGCGAGATTATCGATAAGCTCTTTGGCACTAAACTTAACTTCATAGACAGGTAAATCACCTGAATCCAGTTTAGTAATTTCAATGACCTCATTGAGCAAATCTAAGAGGATGTTACCGGCTTTTAATAAATTATTCGCAGCTTCTTGTCCTTGGGTGTTTTTTAATTCCTTAAAAATAATTCTAGCCATACCAATCATACCGGTCAGCGGTGTGCGAATATCGTGGCTAATATTCGTAATAAACACTGACTTGGCTTGATTGGCTGCCTCTGCTTGCTGTCTTGCTTTAATTAATTCCTTTTCCTTTTGCTTAATTTCAGTGATATCTGTGAAATAACCAACAATGCCAATCACCTTACCTTCATCAACAATAGGCAATTTACTCACTAAAGTAATCAGTGTCTTACCGTTGGGTAATACCAAAACTTCTTCTTGATTGGTGATTGGGTGGCCTGAAATCGTATCCTGATCGCCTTGTTGAAAAGTTTCTGCCGTGTGTCCTGTCGGTTGCCAATTAATATCGGCATCTGTTTTGCCAACAATTTCTTCAGGTGTGCTTAACCCAACCAATTGCGCAAAATTCTTATTACATCCCAGATAAACCGATTTTAGATCTTTCCAAAATACATATTGCGGCAATGATTCCGTGATATTTTTTAGAAAAACCTTGGTAATATGAGCTATTTTTTTAGCAGACTCCGTTTCTTTGATCAATCGAGTAAATTCTTTTTTCGCCTGCTTATTATCTTTTGGTATGTTCATTCACACTCCATGCGCCAAGGCACCAAACCTCTTAATTCCATAAATCTCAGTTGTATTGATAACACAATTCAAGTTAGCGAGACATCAATACATACTGGTTAAAAAATAACCAATTTTAGCATGTGTAGCTGTTATCTCAATCATTATACCTCAGAAAGCTATAGAAACGTAGAAAATATACCTTATACGGCGTGGCTTGAAAAGGTACTTCAACTTACGCTTTCCACATGGAAAAGCGTAAAGAACTCATTGTTATCGGCAAAAATATCCGAACCCTACGGAAAGCGGCGGGTTTTTCACAAGAAAATTTCGCCATTCATATTGATATGGGTCGTTCATTTTATGGCCGAATTGAGCGAGGAGAGCAAAATATCTCAGTGCTAAACCTCATCAAGATTGCACTCGCTCTTGATGTTGAAATAGCCCAAATATTGCCAACCTTAAGCGAGCTTAAAAAGGGAGCTTTTCAATAACAGGCCAGACCCTAGCCAAACATCCTAGGCGCTCTAATCAACCAGAAAACACGTTAAAGCGCCTCAATTGGTTCGAGCGGCATTGATGGGAATTCCTCGTCTTTTTCTTAGCAACTGAGGACGAATTTTCCAACTATTTTCCACCTATTTTCCACCCGTCAAAAATTGACCATTTCTTCCGGTGGAAAATTTCGCTTTAACTAATTGATTTATATAAAAATAATGGTGCCCGGGGCCGGAGTCGAACCGGCACGGGAATTACTTCCCGAGGGATTTTAAGTCCCTTGCGTCTACCTATTCCGCCACCCGGGCATACTATCGAGACTAGGCTGGGGCCGGAATCGAACCGACGTCCAAGGCTTTGCAGGCCTCTGCATAACCACTCTGCCACCCAGCCATATGAAACTTTTACGGCAATCGCTGCGTAGCATTACAAACGATTTGGAGCGGGAAACGAGACTCGAACTCGCGACCCCAACCTTGGCAAGGTTGTGCTCTACCAACTGAGCTATTCCCGCTTGACAGGCGCGTATTCTAACGTAAGCAGAGATACTGTCAAGTAAATATTAGAGCGTGTTGATAATTCTACAATCATCCACACGCTTTAGATAAGTAATTAAAAAATATTGATTAAAATCACTTAACTAACAGCGTTCGCCAGAGACGCTATTATTCTTATTTTGACTGTAAAGTCAAGTCTGCCCAAGCTGCTTTTAAATATAAAATCATCGACCAAAGAGTGAGAATGGCTGCAGTATAGAGAAAAATATAGCCTAAAATTAAAATCCACGTGGGGCCATTTTTGGTGTATAGCACTAAGGTGACTAACGCTACCATTTGCACAATGGTTTTCACTTTACCAATTACAGAAACCGCAACACTGGCACGTTTACCCACTTCCGACATCCATTCCCGCAACGCCGAAATCACAATTTCACGTCCCACAATCACCGCGGCTGGTATAGCAATAAATTTGAGATAAGGCTCACCCACCAAAAGCACCAATGCGGTGGTAACGATTAATTTATCAGCGACCGGATCTAAAAAAGTGCCGAGAGGTGAAATTTGATTTAAATATCGCGCTAACATCCCATCGAGCCAATCGGTAATGGCAGCTAAGGCAAAGATAATCGCTGCCATTAAGTGTGCCCAATGAAAAGGTAAATAAAATACGATGACAAAAATGGGAATTAAGATAATACGTCCTAAGGTCAAACCATTGGGTATGTTCATTATCAGCGGTGTCCTGCTGGAAGAGTGATAGGTAAATCGTACCAGAAAAGTTTTCTAGTACAAACGTCTTTTCGCGATTTTATAAATTCTTCGAGTTTCATCCAAAAGGTGAAGCGCATTTTAATGAAAGGTATCGTAGATTTTCTGCGCCATGGCCAATGAGATCCCAGGCACTTTGGCAATTTCTTCAATGCTTGCGCCGGTTAAAGCTTGTAAGCCACCAAAATAATTTAATAGCTCACGGCGTCTTTTGCTGCCAATTCCGGCAATGTCTTCTAATGAAGAAGTCATCCGTGCTTTATTACGTTTATGCCGATGACCCGTAATTGCAAAACGATGGGCTTCATCGCGTAATTCCAATAAAACTTGCCAAGCATAAATATCATCTTCCACTAACATCGCCTGCAGGGTTTTGCCGAAAATTAATTCTTCGTGGCCTATTTTTCGCGTGGGTCCTTTAGCTAAACCTAACACCATAATATCGGATAAATTCAGTGTTTGGAGAACTTGATTGGCCACTTGCACTTGGCCTTTACCACCGTCGATTAATAAAATATCGGGAAGTGGTTTTTGTTCTGCAAGACGCCGATGATAACGACGATAAATTGCTTGCTGAAGTGCCGCATAATCATCACCTGCTTGAATATCGTTAATATTAAATCGTCGATATTCATCGTGACGTAGCCCAGTTTGATCATATACCACACACGATGCCATCGTAGCTTCACCTTGTGAATGACTAATATCAAAACATTCGATACGTTGTGGTAATTGGGCTAATGCCAATTTAATTTGTAATCGTTGTAAACGAGTGTGGATCATGCGTTTATGATTATTATGTTTTTGTAACGCTTGTTTGGCATTGGCTTCTGCCATCGTTAACCAACGCACGCGTTTACCTCGTTGTGGCTGGGAAATTTTAATTTTACGATGCGCTAAATCATTTAATACGGAATTTAACCAAGTGAGATCGGGTATGGCTAAATTTAAAATAATTTCCGAAGGAATTTCAGTTTGATGATTTAAATAATATTGAGAAATAAAAGCTTGTAAAATGTCATGAGGTTCACTGTCTTCTGGAATTTTTGGGAAAAAACTTTTCGATCCTAAAATTGATCCATTGCGTAATAAAAGTAATTCGATACAGTAAATCATTTGCTCTTGCGTAATCACAATAACATCGAGATCAGCTTTTTCTTGCGTAATGTATTGTTGTTCTTGCACGTGACGTAAACTTAAAATTAAATCACGATATTCTGCAGCTTGTTCATAATGTTGCTGCTCCGAGGCTATTTGCATGTGCTCTTGCAATTCTTGTATAACGGTTTGACTTTTTCCCTCTAAAAAAAGTTGCGCTAAGCGCACGGCTTCTTGATATTCACTCGGTTGAATATATTGCACACAGGGCGCGCTGCAGCGTTTAATTTGATATTGCAAACAAGGACGTTGACGATGATTAAAATACGCGTCTTGACACGGGCGCAATTTAAACAATTGCTGTAATAAATGTAAAGTTTGCCGCACACTTTTGCCATTGGGATAAGGTCCATAATAACGGCCTGGTAGTTTTTTCGCGCCGCGATGAAAATCAATCCGCGGATAAAGATCGTGGGTGGAGACATAAATATAGGGATAGCTTTTATCGTCGCGGAGCAAAATATTATAATGAGGACGCAAGGATTTAATTAAATTACATTCTAACAGCAGGGCTTCGTTTTCACTTGCCGTGACAATAATTTTGATATCGGCAATTTTATTGATCATGCGTAACGTTTTGGTATCATGCGCCCCTTTATGAAAATAAGACGAAACACGATTTTTTAAATTTTTGGCTTTGCCAACATAAATGACGTCGCCTTGTTTATCTAACATTTGATAAACACCAGGGCGTTCAGTAAGATTTTTTAAAAATAAATCGATATCAAATGATAGATCATTTGCTTTAATGTGCTTAGTCATTGACCTTAAATTTGTGTTTGTGGATCCAGCAAGCCATGACGAATAGCTAGATGGGTTAATTCCACATCGCTATTAATATTTAACTTTTCAAATAAACGATAGCGATAACTGTTGACGGTTTTAGGGCTTAAACACAATTTTTCGGAAATATCTTGGACTTTTTGACCACTGGTGATCATAATCATCACTTGCAATTCGCGTTCGGATAGAACATCGAAGGGAGATGCTTCATTGTCGGAAAGGTGTTTAAGTGCCAACTGTTGGGCAATTACTGGGCTAATGTAACGCTGACCTGCATTGACCGCTTTAATGGCTTGTACCATTTCATCTACCCCACAATCTTTGGTGAGATAACCCGCCGCTCCGGCTTGGAGTAAGCGCGAGGGAAACGGATCTTCATCGCAGGCGGTGAGAACCAAAATTTTAACATCGGGGTCAATTCGCAGCAATTTGCGAGTGGCTTCTAGACCACCGATCCCAGGCATTTTAACGTCCATGAGCACGACTTGTGGTGTTGTTTTGCGAGCATTGTTAATCGCTGCTTCTCCACTCTCGGCTTCGCCCACTACCTTGATGCCAGCTTGATCGGCTAACAACCGTTTGACACCGGCTCTAACAAGATCATGATCATCGACTATGAGTACTTTTATCAAGGTTCACTTCCTTTCTTGTCTATTGTGAATTCTTGTGGCGGAGAGGCAGGGATTCGAACCCTGGGAGGGGGGATGCCCCTCAACGGTTTTCAAGACCGCCGCTTTCGACCGCTCAGCCACCTCTCCCGTTGAGTAAAGAATACCTGAAATTTTTGATTAGGAAAAGTATTTCCGGTGAATATCTTGCATAATATTCTTCAAGAAAGGAGTTTCACGCAAGCGCGAAACTCCTTTAAGATAACTATGCTAACGTTTCTTGAACTTTTCTTACTCGCGGCTATCTAAATTTATACCCAAACCCTTTCAAAATAGGTAAGTTTAGGTGGTATTCATCGCTAAAGAATATACCGCTTGTTACCTTTTATTCGCATCTTCATTAGCGAGCGATATAGGATGAAAATATTTTCAAGATTAGCTATTGAAACTTGGTAAATTCCCCTTATATTGAATATAATAGGCTTAAGTTAAATTAGTGAGGTAAAACTACATGTCACAACAACCTTTTGAAAATGTCGTCGTTCGTCGAGAGGCGTCTTTGTTATCCACGCATAAAGTCTTGCGTAACACCTACTTACTGTTAAGCTTAACCCTTTTATTCAGTGCGGCAATGGCCGGCATTGCTATGGCGACTGCAGCTCCCGTTATGTCACCTATTCTTGTACTGGTAGGTTATATCGGTTTGTTGTTATTAACCACGGCCATGCGTAATAGTCCGTTGGGAATTCTTTGCGTATTTGCCTTTACAGGCTTCATGGGTTGGACACTAGGCCCCATGTTAACGGCGTATATCGCCGCTTTTTCTAATGGCGCTGAAATTGTGTTTACTGCGCTAGGTGCCACAGGCTTAATCTTCTTTGCGCTTTCAGCGTATGTGTTAGTCACTCGCAAAGATTTTAGCTTCCTCGGCGGATTTTTATTCGTAGGATTACTCCTCGCGGTTATCGCTTCCATCGCGGGAATTTTCTTTGCGGTTCCTGCGTTACAGTTAGCGGTTTCTTGTGCTGTCGTGTTAATTGCGTCAGGTTTAATTTTATTCGATACCTCGCGGATTATTCACAATGGCGAAACCAATTACATCATGGCGACCATTGCATTGTATCTTGATATCTACATGTTATTTGTTAACTTGTTGCAAATCTTAGGTGCTTTAAGCGGCGATCGCTAATCATCTCGTAAATCAAAAAACCCCGCATCGCGGGGTTTTTTATTAACGCGGGAAACGTTGTAGTTGCAATTGTAATTGTTTAAGTTGAGCTTTGGCTTTGGCAACATCCGCCTCGAGAGGCGCAAGTGAAGGAAAGTTACAATTTACATTCACATTTTGATTAAATTGATTAATGCCACGGGGATTGCATTGCGCCGCCATTTGCGCCTGATGATCACGCGCATCGTTGAGGGCTTGTTCAACTTGTTTTAACATTATTTGCGCTTCGGCAATTTTTTGTCGCAACATTTTTCGCTCTTCATCAATTTTTTTTAAACGATCAGACAATTCTTTATCGGATTGCATTAAATTTTGATAGCGATCCGTCGCTTGTTGTTGTTGCTGGTTACTAAGATTGGGAGAATTTAATTGCATCGTATTTTGATCGTGCGTGTTTGGCATGGGTTGATCGGAAAATACGGGATTACCTTGTTTATCTTTTCCTGAATAAATGGTTTGAGCTAAAACACCGGTCGTCAGAGAAAAACTCGCTAATAAGCATACAGCCATTCTTATCTTCATTATCCACCTCCCTGGATTTTAATAACGCTTAAACCATTCATATAGGATCGCAATACTTGCGGTATATGAATATTGCCCTGTTCATCTTGATAATTTTCAAGAATAGCCACTAATGTGCGCCCGACAGCCAAACCAGAACCGTTTAAGGTATGGAGCAGTTCCGGTTTTTGAGTCACTGGATTGCGCCAACGCGCTTGCAAACGTCGTGCTTGGAAACTTTCAAAATTACTGCACGATGAAATTTCACGATATTTTTGTTGACCCGGTAACCACACTTCTAAATCATAGGTTTTTGCAGCTGAAAATCCCATATCTCCACCACATAAAACCATACGTCGATAGGGTAATTCTAATTTTTCCAAAATTGATTCCGCATGCCTTACTAATTCTTCCAACGCAGCGTCTGATTGATGAGGCGCTACCATTTGCACTAATTCGACTTTTTCAAATTGATGTTGGCGGATCATTCCGCGAGTATCTTTACCGTAAGATCCTGCTTCACTGCGGAAACAAGGCGTGTGACACACATATTTACGAGGTAAAGTTTCTACCTCTAAAATTTCATTGCGTGCAATATTGGTAACGGGTACTTCAGCAGTTGGAATTAAACTATAAGGAAATTCTCCTGCGATATTAAATTGATCTTCAGCAAATTTCGGGAGTTGTCCGGTACCGAATAAACTGTCTTGATTGACTAAATAAGGCACATAAACTTCTTGATAGCCGTGTTGCGTGGTATGAATGTCTAACATAAATTGAATTAAAGCACGATGTAATTTTACTAAATCACCAAACATCACCACAAAACGTGAACCGGTAATTTTAGTGGCGAGCTCAAAATCCATTAAACCTAACTTTTCTCCTAAATCAACATGATCTTTTGGTTGAAACGAAAATACTTTAGGCTCGCCCCATTTTTTAATTTCGACATTATCTTCTTCTGCTTTGCCTGCTGGCACACTCGCATGAGGAATATTGGGAATAGTAGACAAAATTGTGTTTAACTGTTGTTGAAGTTCAGCAAATTGCGTTTCAATGGATTTTAATTGTTGATTTAATTGATCGACTTCTGCAAATAGCGGTTCAATGTTTTCGCCTTTCGCTTTCGCTTGACCAATCGCTTTAGAGCGCGCATTGCGCTCACTTTGCAATTCTTGCAGTTTAGTTTGAAGTTGTTTACGCTGCGTTTCCAGTTGTTCTAATAAATGAGTGTCCAGTTTAAATCCACGGATCAATAATTTTTCCGCGACTTCCTGCAAATTTTGACGCAAATAATGATTATCTAACATAGTATCCTCTGATTAATTTTTTCAGCGTTTGATCACATCCACACCACGCGGTGGTTGAAAATTAAAAATACTGGCATTAAGACGCGGATTCACCTGCACACGTGAGAATGTGACTAATGAGCGTTGTCCTAAATTATCGGTAATACGCATTTGTGAAATAATGCCATTTACAAAAAATAAATCTACCGCTTGATAAGTGGCATTTTGAGTTTTAGCACGCAAGGAAAATCCTTCGCTATTATTAGAATTTGGGAGGCGACTCACCGCATAACTATTTAATAATCCCGTTAATTTGCCGCTGAGTAGCAATGCTGGAGATTGGCCAATACTGTGTTGTAAATTAGCCACGGTAACTTGTTGTAAGTCGACATCATAAATCCATAAGGATTTACCATCGGCAATAATGAATTGTTTATTCGGTTTTAAAATATCCCAACGAAAACGATTGGGGCGTAAAATTGCCATCGTCCCCGCGGTATTTTGACGTAAGTTAGAATTATTACCAAGAGATTGTTGAGTAAAACTGGCCGTAAGACTATTTACCTTGGATAAATAATTTATTACGGTTTGTGCAGGAGAATCAGCAAACACTGTTTGACACAGACACACTATTACGATGCCAATTAATTTTTTCATCATGCTCTTTTCTCACTTAATGATTTTCAGGAATTAACACTTCACGCGTGCCATTAGTTTCCATGGAACTCACTAACCCGGCCTGTTCCATTGCTTCGACCATGCGAGCTGCGCGATTATAACCGATTTTAAGCCGTCGTTGGATACTGGAAATAGAGGCACGCCTCGTTTCAATCACAATTTGCACGGCTTGATCGTAAAGAGGATCGGACTCTTGATCGTCTTCGCTATTATCGAGCGGTTGATTGAGATCGGCTTCGTAGCTCATGGATAAAACATCGTCTAAATAATTAGGCGTGCCTTGTTTACGTAATTCTTCAACCACTTTGTGAACTTCGTTATCACTCACAAATGCACCATGGATCCGCACGGGAATACCTGCACCCGGAGGTAAATATAACATATCACCGTGTCCTAATAATTGTTCAGCCCCTTGTTGATCGATAATAGTGCGTGAATCAATCCGCGAAGAGACTTGAAAAGCAATTCGCGTGGGCACATTGGCTTTGATTAGCCCTGTGATCACATCTACTGAGGGGCGTTGTGTCGCTAAAATCATATGAATTCCTGCTGCCCGTGCTTTTTGCGCAATGCGCGCAATCAGTTGTTCGACTTTTTTGCCGACAACCATCATCATATCAGCAAATTCATCCACAACCACCACGATATAAGGGAGTGCCTCCAGGGTGGGCGCGCTCTCTTCCATACCGGAATTTTTCCACAAAGGATCGACTATCGGCTTTTCTTTTTTAATAGCTTCACGAACTTTGCTGTTATATCCCGCTAAATTACGCACCCCAAGCGCTGCCATTAAGCGATAACGGCGATCCATTTCTGCAACACACCAACGCAAGGCATTCGCGGCTTCTTTCATATCGGTAACGACTGGAGTCAGCAAATGAGGAATATCATCGTAAATGGAGAGTTCCAACATTTTCGGATCGATCATGATCATCCGCGCTTCTTCGGGAGTCGCTTTATAGAGCAAACTCATTAACATGGCATTAATACACACCGATTTTCCAGAACCCGTGGTACCGGCGACTAACAAGTGAGGCATTTTGGCTAAATCCACAATCACCGGTAATCCTGCAATGTCTTTTCCTAAGGCAATGGATAACGGTGAACGAGCTTGTTCGTACTGTTGTGAAGATAATACTTCGCTTAAATACACCGTTTCACGATCGACATTAGGCACTTCCAAGCCTACTACCGGCTTGCCTGGGATCACTTCCACAATGCGCACACTCACCACCGAAAGCGATCGCGCTAAATCTTTTGCTAATGCGCTAATTTTGCTGACTTTTAGACCTGGTGCTAATTGCAATTCAAAACGAGTGATTACAGGCCCAGGATGAACAGCAACGACCTGCACCTCCACACCAAAATCTTTTAAATGTTCTTCGACTTCTCGCGACATTTTTTCTAAAATGCTGGCACTATAGCCTCGTGTTTTGTTCGTGGGAGGTTGATCTAATAAACTCAAGGCGGGGAGTTGTCCACTTTCACCGCCATCGAATAATACGCCTTGTTTTTCTTGAAGAGCGCGTTTACTGGGTTTAATGGGGGTTACCCTGGTTTCAATGTGTGGTTTGATTGGAGATTCTACACTCAGCGTTTCATGATTAACTGTCGGTTCAATTTTTTTGAAGGGAGCGTTTGATTTTTTTTCTTTTGGTTTCACCACAATTGGCTCGCGATTTTCGCGTTCTTCTTTGCGCAATATCCACCAATCCCGCACATCCCAATAGAAATTATAGAGAAATAAAGTGAGTGAGTGACTGAATTTTAACGTATAACGCCCGGTAACATCGAATACTTTTATCCAAGATAATCCACTAATTAATGTGATACTCGTCATCAGTAGAGCGAATAAAATAATAAAACTACCAAAACGACTCAGCAGAGGGACGAGTAATCGATCAATGCCATGCCCTATCACACCACCACTATGATACAAAAATTGAGAGGATTGATACGCATGTAAACTGGCAAGTCCACAGCCGGCGAGCATAAATAATACGAAACCCAAACCACGCAAGGTGAGAAGAAGATAATCGCTTTCTTTGGTTTTTTGGCTACGACCTTCTTGATAATATAGCCAAGTTGAATACACCAACATCAACGGAAAAATAAACGCTAAGTAACCAAACAAATATAAAAAACCATCGGCAAACCAAGCGCCAATGCGTCCACCAATATTTTGAATGGGATGTTTGACAGTTTGGAGATGACCAAAGGCCGGATCGTGATGATGATAGCTGAATAATGCTAAGAGTAAAAATAAACTCACCGCCCCACTGAGAATTAAAATGCCTTCGCGCCAGCGCTGCGGCCAGGGAGACGGAGTCGATTGTTTTGGTGCTCGTGCCATTGCATGCATCCATCATAGCGTGGGTTAATGGCGTATTATACGCATTAATAATTTTTATTTGAAATAAAATCCCACAACAAATAAATTTAAGCATTTACAACGTTTGTAATATCAACAAAATTCATGATAAATTGCGATTAAGACTTTCAATCCATTAACGGAATCACAGTATGTCACCACAACATCATCGTTTAATTATTCTAGGCTCCGGTCCTGCAGGATATACTGCAGCCATTTATGCCGCCCGCGCGAATTTAAATCCTGTTATCATCACGGGCATGGAACAAGGCGGACAACTCATGACAACAACCGATGTCGACAACTGGCCGGGTGATGTTGAAGGATTGCAAGGTCCCGATTTAATGCAACGCATGTTAAAGCATGCTGAGCGCTTCGATACCCAGATTATTTTCGATCATATTAATCGGGTGGATTTTTCGCAAAAACCGTTGTTGTTGTTTGGCGAATCCAATCACTACAGCGCTGATAGTGTTATTATTGCCACCGGTGCGAGTGCGTTATATCTCGGCTTAGATTCTGAAACAGCCTATCGTGGCAAAGGCGTTTCTGCTTGCGCCACCTGCGATGGTTTTTTTTATCGCAATAAAGAGGTTTGTGTGATTGGTGGTGGGAATACAGCCGTGGAAGAAGCTTTATACTTATCGAACATTGCCCGTAAAGTGACGGTTGTTCATCGTCGCCAACAATTTCGTAGTGAAAAAATTCTTGCGAATGAATTAATTGAAAAATCTAAACACGGCAATGTTGAAATTATTTGGGATCACACCTTAAAAGAAGTATTAGGTGATGGTAATGGCGTAACGGGGATCGTTATCGAACACGTTAACACTAAATCACCACAACAAATTAACTTAGAAGGTGTCTTTATTGCGATTGGTCATAAACCCAATACGGAAATTTTCAACGGTCAACTCAACATGAAAAATGGTTATATCGTGGTGAACAGTGGTTTAGATGGCAATGCCACCGCAACGAGTGTGCCTGGGGTATTTGCTGCAGGGGATGTCATGGATCATGTTTATCGTCAAGCCATTACTTCGGCGGGAACTGGTTGCATGGCCGCCTTGGATGCAGAAAAATATTTAGATAAATTGTGAAAAATTTGCTAAACAGGCAATTTTGAGGCATCATTCGCGACAACGTTAACAGTGAAAATTGATTAGGTCATTATGGCAAAAGAAGATCATATTGAAATGGAAGGTACCGTCGTCGATACCCTTCCCAACACCATGTTTCGCGTGCAGCTAGAAAACGGTCACGTGGTTACAGCGCATATTTCGGGTCGCATGCGTAAAAATTACATTCGCATTTTAACCGGCGATAAAGTTCGCGTCCAACTCACCCCCTACGATCTCAGCAAAGGCCGCATTGTCTTCCGCGGAAAAGATGGCGATCGCGAATAATCAGTAGCCTGCATCGAGCTTAAACAAAACCAAATCAGCTACTGGGCTTCTGCTGTTAAAACTTGTTGCGGGTATTTAGCCGTGGTCATTTGATGAAAAAATACTAATTTGTTTTGCTTAAGCGATGATTCAGGCCTTAAAAAATAATTGTATTTCTTGAAATTGCTCAACCGCATCCACCAGGGTTTGCAACGTCTTATTGTTACTTACATTGATACCAGAGTTTGCAATTGCCCTGGCGGCAAAAAAGCGAAATCTTAAATTTCCCGTAGAATAAGTGAATGAGGATTTTGGCGCATTATTGTCTTTTAGGCTTTGCTCCAGTTGTGAGAATAATACGACATGGCCATAACATATCGTATTGCTGTTGGATAATATTATAAATATTTTCGGCCAATTCAAGAATAGTTTGAACATGTTGTTCTTGCTCATATTCCGCGATATCGCTAATTACTTTTAATGCCTGATTCAATCTAAATTGACTGACGCATCTCATTATATCAAAACAGTCTGCAAGATAAATTAATTTTTGGATATATTGTAAATTCGTAACTTCTTCATCTCTATAATTTTTAGATTTTAAATATTTTGCAAATTCTTTGGGATGATTTTTTAGCGCGATAGCTTGAGAAAATAAGTCAGCAACTTTGGTTGATAATCCCTTTTTAATAAAAAATTCATAGGCATTATTAGCACTGTCTTTATCCCAGAGGTCGCTTGCTTCATGTTTGCGTGCAGAATCATGAAGCAAAGCGGCATAACGAGTTAATGTTATTATTTCCGGCTCTGTTAAATGTAATGTTGCTGATAAATATTTAAATATTGTTTGGTGATAAGTAGGGAATATTTCTTTGAACTTTTCATTTAATACTACCACCCATGTTTGTACTCTAGCGACATGCATTGCACCATGGATTGGACGTTCAATATCGCCATCGTATAAATTTATTTTGATTTTAGTAGGCAATTCATAGCCAGAATTATTAAGTGTTAAGGGTTATAGATAATAGCAGTTAATAATTTGCTGAGCGTAATCATAAAAATTTGTCTGTAAATCGAGTATTACTGGTGTATCTAAAGCTGAAAGCATAATCTAACCTTTTAGAATGAGGGAATAGCATTATCAAAACCAGTATTTTATACATACTTAATAAGCATGTCAACTCTCGTTAACACGGTTTAAGTAAGATGTAAGTTATTGTTTTATAGGCACTATATTCAATGCACTTCAAGATGCGGCGAGCATTTTGAAAAACGTTGGGTATATGGGTATATAAGGGGGAGCTTGCGCAAAACGTTCACGAGAAAACACTATCGTCTCGCGCAAGCCAACTCGTTAGGCGACAATGGCATTGTGTTCGGTGGTGATGTTTAAGCTAATTTCATCGTTTTTAGCAACCACTCGCACATGTCCGCCTTTGCTTAGTTTGCCGAATAAGATTTCATTGGCTAAAGGTTTTTTCAAGCGTTCTTGAATTAACCGTGACATCGGACGCGCGCCCATATTTTTATCGTAACCATGTTCAGCCAGCCAAATACGGGCGTTATTATCCACTTCCATGGTCACGCCTTTTTCTTCCAATTGCTGCTCTAATTCCATCAAGAATTTATCCACCACACAGCCAATGGTTTCCATGGTTAAGGGTTTGAAATTGATAATCGCATCTAAACGATTGCGAAACTCAGGCGCAAACGTGCGATTAATCACCGAGCTTGAATCGTGTGAATGATCTTGCTCGATAAAACCAATCGAACTGCGAGAAATCATTTCCGCACCGGCGTTAGTCGTCATCACTAAAATCACGTGACGGAAATCGACTTTACGACCATTGGTGTCGGTTAAAAATCCGTTATCCATGACTTGCAATAAAATATTAAACACTTCAGGATGGGCTTTTTCGATTTCATCTAATAACACCACCGAATGTGGATGTTTTAACACGGCGTCGGTTAATAAACCGCCTTGCTCATAACCGACATAACCTGGAGGCGCACCGATTAAACGCGAAACGGTATGACGTTCCATATATTCTGACATATCAAAGCGCAATAATTCGATGCCCATGATATTAGCCAATTGTTTGGTAATTTCCGTTTTACCCACGCCGGTTGGACCTGCGAATAAAAATGATCCGACGGGTTTATTGGGATTACCAAGACCCGAACGCGATAATTTAATCACGCTGCTAAGCGCATCAATCGATTCATCTTGACCGTAAACCAACATTTTTAAATCGCGTTCGAGGGAACGCATAATTTCACGATCGGAAGAACTCACCGTCTTTGCAGGAATGCGCGCAATTTTCACAATAATTTCTTCCACTTCATGCACGCCAATGGTTTTTTTGCGTTTATTCACTGGCAATAAATTTTGATAAGCACCTGCTTCATCGACAATATCAATGGCTTTATCCGGTAAAAAGCGATCGGTAATGTATTTATCGGCTAATGTAGCGGCGGCTTCTAAAGCACGATTATTAAATTTCAAACCATGATGTTCTTCTAAACGTGCTTTTAAGCCTTTGAGAATTTCAATCGTTTCTTCGACAGAAGATTCTTCCACATCAATTTTTTGAAAACGACGTGATAACGCATGATCTTTATCGAAAATTTGATGATATTCTTTATAGGTGGTGGAACCGATACATTTTAATTCGCCCGTTGCAAGCATGGGTTTAATTAAATTCGACGCGTCCATCACCCCACCCGATGCAGCACCTGCACCAATTAAAGTGTGAATTTCATCGATAAAAATAATGGCACCGGGTTCGGAGCGTAATTGTTGAATAACGGCTTTTAAACGTTTTTCAAAATCACCACGATATTTAGTTCCCGCAAGTAAATCGCCTAAATCTAAAGAATAAATGGTGGCATTGGCTAAAATATCTGGCACATTACCTTCGACAATGCGGCGTGCGAGTCCTTCAACTAAGGCCGTTTTACCCACTCCAGCTTCACCGACGAATAAGGGGTTATTTTTACGCCGACGACATAATACTTGCATGGCACGACTGACCTCTTCATCACGTCCGATTAACGGATCGATTAAGCCTAAACGTGCCATTTCATTTAAGTTCGTTGCATATTTTTCTAATGGCGTTTGCGCTTCTCCATCCAATCCCCCTTCATCGTCCATCATCGGGTTAATATTGGGTGGACTTGAGGGTGGTAAGCGATTGGGTTCATCGTCGCCATTCACTTTAGAAATGCCATGCGATATATAATTAACCACATCTAATCGAGTGATATCTTGTTCGCGTAAAAAATGCACTGCTTGCGAGTCTTGTTCGCTAAATATAGCGGCTAACACATTGGCGCCCGTCACTTCCATTTTTCCTGAAGATTGCACATGGAATACCGCCCGTTGTAAGACACGTTGAAAACCTAACGTTGGTTGAGTTTCGCGGTGTTCATCGGATGATAATGGAATAAGTGGTGTGGTTTCATTAATAAAGCTCGATAAGTTTGCTCGTAACGCACCCACATCGGCACCGCAAGCGATTAACACACTGGCAGCGGATGGGTTGTCTAAAAGTGATAATAATAAATGCTCAACCGTCATGAATTCATGACGTTTTTCGCGCGCCTGCTTAAAAGCCAAGTTTAAGGTAAATTCTAGTTCTTTATTTAACATAGCACGATCCCCCGGTTACACCTCTTTTGTTACACACATCAGAGGGTGTTGATGTTGCCGCGCATAATCGTTCATTTGTGCTGTTAGCTTTTCCGCAACTCCTTGCGGGTAAACCCCACAACCACATTGGCCTCGGGTGTGCACCTCCCACATGGTTCTTATTGCTAAAGCTTCGTCAAAACCTAGAAATTTTTGCAAAAGCTCCACAACAAACTCCATGGGTGTGTAGTCATCGTTTAGTAACACCACTTGATATAAGTGAGGTTCGTTAAACGTTGGAAGGGTTTCAGTATTCTCGTTTTCTAAAACTCTTCCGTTGACACACGACTCGTTTACGCTTCCCATATGTTAAACATAGTCGAGAATTGAGAAATTTGCATGGAATTCAAGAATATTTTTTGCCTAAAATACGTATAAATTCAGCAAGTTTTGTATGTAAAACTAATGATGATGGGGTATTTTGACCTGAGCGCGACTTAACATATACTCAATGGCCAGATGTAATTGCTGATCGCTGCACTCAAAGCACCCTCCTCGTGCCGGCATGGCAGCCACGCCATGTGCTGCGAGTTGAAATAACTGTGGCATTCCCATTTTACTCAGCGCTTCCCACGTTGCTTTATCGTTAATTCGTGGAGCGTTAATAGCAATTTCAGGATGTGCCGCATGACAAGCGTGACAATATTGATAATAAATTTCTTTGCCAGCATGAGGATGATGTTTTAATTGTTCGACAAACGAAACTGGATAATGAAACGTTTTAATCACCACCGTATCAGAGGGGACAGTGAAATTGGATTGGTGGTGAGTTTGATGCAAAAATAATGAAAGAAAAAATCCAGCCAGCGCACTGGCCACTAAAATTAAAACAATCATTATTTTATGTTGCCATTTATTCATGATGAATGCTGTTGTAATTCTTGCACAATGGAAATTAATTCCTTGGCACTATGGGGACCATAAAGGGTTTTTACTCGTTGCTGTTGTGGATTTAAAATATACGTCACTGGCAATGCCTCTGCGACGGGTAAATGCAATTGCGCGGCGGGATCGGTTAGTAATAAGGGATATTGAATAGTGAGTTTTTGCGCTAATTGGGTTAATCCTGCCAGCGCTATCTCGTCATAATTAACGCCGATTAATTGCATCGATTGCGGTGCCTTTTGATTAAATAGATTTAATTGCGGGATTTCATCTCGACAGGCTTCACACCACGCTGCCCAATAATTAATAACTAACCACTGGTGTTGAAAATCGTTGAGAGACCATAACTGACCAGCAGGATTGTAGATCGCAGGAGAGGGTTTCGCACAACCTGAGAAAGTTAGAATTAGGGTTAAAATAATTATTAATTTTTTCATAATATCCTCGGTAGCCTGGAACGGTTGTAGCCTGGAACGGAGAGAAGCTGTAGCCTGGAACGGAGCGTAGCGGAGATCCAGGATTAAACTTTAAAATTTAACAGTGCTTGAATTTAAATTTTAAAATTCAATTATTTTGGATCGGGGTTTTGAATTATTATTGTTCCTGGATCTCCGCTACGCTCCGTTCCAGGCTACAGCTTTGCTCCGTTCCAGGCACAGCTTTGCTCCGTTCCAGGTACAGCTTTGCTCCGTTCCAGGCTACGTTATTTTACATGATTGATTATGGTTACATAATCTTTTGCCATTTGTTTTCCTTCGTGTGGGAACGATAAAAATGCGCGTAATTGTGCGTTAGGATCAATCACCATAATTTCTGCGCTATGATTGATGGCATAATTTTTTTGATCGCCATCTTTAGGTACCACTTTTACTGCTACAACACTCAATTGATTTTCCAATTGTTGCGTGGCTTTTTCATCACCGCGGGCGCCAATAAAATTGGGGTTATAGGCTTTGACATAGGCATTCATTTTTTCAACGGTGTCACGATCTGGATCTACCGACACCATGATCACCTGGGGCATTTGATGAGCAGGCAATTGCTTTTCTAAAAGATGATACATTTTATTGAGCGCAGCCATGGAAGTTGGACATACATAACCACAATTAGTAAATCCAAAAAATAATAATGTCCAGTGACCTTGTAAACTGTCAACAGTAAAAGGTTTGCCGGTGTTATCGGTTAATTGAAACTTTTGCAATAACTTAGGTTGAGGTAAAAATGATCCATCGATCGCTAAATTTTGCGGTAATGCTGGAACCGCAGGTTTTTGATGCAACGCTTGGTAAACACCAATGCCACTCACGAGTGCCACCACAAAAATAATAATTAAGACAATTTTAAGATTATTTTTTTGAACATTGGCCATAATCATTGACTCCTATTGATTTCTTCTGTCATGCGTTTCACATGGATGATACCCCGAACAAATGCTGTAAATCTTGATAGATATCCGTGAGCGGTTGATCAGGTGAATAATACATTACTACAAAGGCCTGTGGATCGAATAATACTAAATGATTCGACGCATTAAAACCCACTGGATAATCTGCCAATAATTTTTGAACTTGCAATTTTAGTTGCGAATTTACGGGTAATCTCGCATCGGCAGCCGTTTTTAGGCTTGTATGAGTCTGCGCCTCCACTAATAAGATAGATACCCGCTGCGCGTTTTTACCTAAGGCGATGCGCATTTGGTGCAAATTATACAAGGTCTTTTGACAAATATCATGGCATTGCTCGGTAAAATACACAAACGTCCAACCGTGGATGGCATCTTTTAAAAAAGAAGCTTGGCGCGCAGGATGAATAAATTGTCCGTGATTATTATGAGTAAACGAAAAATGATTGGCATTGCGATACAGTATCCATGCGCCCACTATCGGGGCTAAGCATAATACGCTAATACCAAACAGCATCCATAAACCTTTATGCTTTTTCATGGGATTTCTCCTCGCCAATCGACGTACTGAGTAACAAATAAATAATGAGTAAACCCACTGCCATGCCATACCATTGCCAGGCATAGGCTAAATGACGTTGTGGCAGCACCGTGGTGACTGGCCAATCACGGATAAATCCTGCGTGGCTATTGGGATCTAAGCGAATGATAAAAGGTAATAGTGGTATCTGCAAAATGGTTTGTAATTCGTTTAAATCAATTTTTTGCATCATTAAAGGATGCTGTTGGGGATTTAAAATATTTTTGCCCAGAATAAATTGATATTCGGGTAATTTAATATAGCCGGTTAATGTCATTGGTTTGGGAGTGCTGAGTTCATTGTGCTGGATTATCGGTAAAACTATCTTGGGATCGTCATTAGGATGAAGGGCAACAAAACCGCGATCCACTAATACTGAATGTCCGGCCACGCTGACTAAAGAAAGTACGTCAGCTCCCACTTGACCGTGATGAGTACGATTAATTAATAACATTGGAGTGGAATTAAATTTATTTACCGTGAAGGTCACGTGAGTAAAGGCTAACTGTGAACGTGGTAAATTTAAAAGTGTGGATAATTCTTGCGGGGCTTTTTTTAGATGATTTTGAAAATTGCTTAATAGCGTTTGTTTATAATGATAGCGATGAAGTTGCCAATTTCCTAATAAACAAAGGATCACCATCCCCACTCCACACACTAAGCTCAAGGCAAGTGTCAGTTGAAAATAGCGTTGACCAATTTTTATGGATAATCGTTTCAAAATACTCACTTCTCTTAACAGCACTAGTAAGGTTAAAGATCGATACGATCATTTTCGTGTGGTTGATTTTTTTTAAGATAATGACTAGCATCAAATAAAGTATAGGATAAACTCATATCTTGCACATCGCTTGGAACATTGGGGTCGACATAAAAATACACAGGCATTTCTGCTTTTTCATTATTGAAAAAATATTGTTGGGTAAAGCAAAAACACTGAGTTTTTTTTAAATATTTTGCTGCATAATCGGGCGTGATACTGGGGATAGCTTGCACGGTAATCCCATGGTGAGTTTGATTTTGCGCATAAAAATAAATTAATTTCGTTTCTCCGGGATGAATTAATACAAAATGTTGCAACGGTTTAAATATAAACGCTAACGATCCATGCACTACAGCAGAAAATTCAACTTTAATAGTACGGGTTTTATCGACATGCATGCCACTTGGCACTTGTGTCGGATCATTTTTGGCGCGGCCATTGATCCCCGCTTCATTGCACAACAAGGTATACAACGGCACTAATAAATACGCAAAACCAAACATGCAACAAACGCCTACGATTAATTTAATCAATAGGCGTTTATTTTTTTGTTGAGCAGTTAATTCAATTTTTTTCATTACTACATTATTTTAACGTCGAATCATTAATTTCAGGTGGAGTCGCAAAAGAATGATACGGTGCGGGTGTTGGCAATACCCACTCTAAACCACGGGCACCCTCCCACACTTTATTCGGGAGTTCAGCGAGTTTTGTCGCCGAACGTTTTAAACGCACGGTGCGCACGACCATGTTATATAAAAATAATAATTGTGAAAATCCAAATACAAACGCACCCACCGTGCACAGTTGATTAAAATCCGTGAATTGCAAAGCGTAGTCGGGAATACGACGTGGCATTCCGGCTAAGCCTAAAAAATGCATGGGGAAAAACGTCACATTCATCGAAATTAGGGTTAACCAAAAATGCCATTGACCTAAACGTTCGTGATATTTAACACCGGTTAATTTAGGCAGCCAGTAATAGGCGGCGGCGAAAATAGTGAATAAGGCGCCAGAGACTAAGACGTAATGAAAATGAGCGACAACAAAATAACTATCGCGATATTGATAATCGTCTGGAGCAATTGACAACATTAATCCCGAAAAACCACCAATGGTAAAAAATACTAAAAATCCTAACGCGAATAACATCGGCGTTTCAAAGGAGATGGAACCTCGATACAAAGTTGCCACCCAATTAAATACTTTGATGCCAGTGGGAACCGCAACCAGCATGGTGCTATACATGAAAAAGAGTTGCACACTTAGCGGCGCACCAGTCGTAAACATGTGATGTAACCATACAGCAAAAGCGAGTATCGCAATACACACATTGGCGTAAACCATGAAACGATAGCCAAATAAGGGTTTGCGCGCAAAGGTGGGGATAATTTCTGAAATCACACCAAAGCCTGGCAAAATTAAAATATAGACTTCAGGGTGTCCAAAAAACCAGAAAATATGTTGAAATAAAATGGGATCGCCACCACCGGCTGCATTAAAAAAGCTCGTACCAAAATTACGATCGCATAACATCATCGTGACTAAGCCTGCTAATACGGGCATTACCGCTAACAATAAAAATCCGGTGATTAACCATGTCCAAACGAATACCGGTAGTTTTAACCAAGTCATTCCAGGTGCACGTAAATTAAAAATCGTGACGACGATATTAATCGCGGCAAGAATGGAGGAAATTCCCATTAAATGAATGGAAAAAATAAAGAAATCGGTGCTGGGTGAACCATAGCTTGTCGAGAGTGGCGCGTAAAATGTCCAACCAAAATCGGGCGCAGGACCTGAAAAAAATAAGGTACTGAGTAAAATGCTAAAGGCAAATGGCAATAACCAAAAACTCCAGTTATTTAAGCGCGGAAAAGCCATGTCGGGCGCGCCTATCATCATCGGCAATAACCAATTTGCTAAACCGGCCATGGCAGGCATAATCACGCCAAACACCATGATTAAACCGTGCAAGGTGGTCATTTGATTAAAAAATTCAGGTGAAATAATAAACGTGTACGGTTTAAATAATTCGGTGCGAACAATCAAGGCCATGATGCCGGCGACAAAAAACATGGTTAAGCTGAATAAGAGATAAAGCGTGCCAATATCTTTATGATTGGTGGTTTTGATCCAACGCATGATCCCTTTGGCAGGAGCGTGGTCGTGTTGCGGGATTAAATCATCATCAGCAAAAATAGTACTCATAGCATCCTCTCATTAACTCGCTTGTGGTGCTGGGATCGAACTTGTCTGTTCTGCAACGTGGGATTGATGTGCTTTTACCCATTCGGCAAATTCAAGTTGGCTCACGGCTTTTACGACGATGGGCATAAAGCCGTGCAATGCGCCACATAATTCTGCGCATTGACCGCGATACGTGCCGGGTTTTTCGATATAAAACCAATTTTGGTTAACATAACCCGGAATGGCGTCTTGTTTAACGCCTAATTCAGGCACCCACCAGGAATGGATGACATCGTTAGAGGTAATTAATAAACGCACTTTTTCGTTAACGGGCACGACTAAAGGATTATCGACTTCGCGCAAAAACCACTTGTCGGGCGCGGCATTGCCTTGAATTTCAGCCTCAGGTGTTGATAATTGACTAAAAAAATGAATACCTTGATCTAAATAAGCATATTCCCATTTCCATTGATAGCCAGTGACGCGAATGGTTAATTGTGGATTATTGCCATTATCAATTTTTTTTAAGACTAGCGTTGCTGGAATCGCTAAACCTAATAAAATTAAAAATGGAATTACTGTCCAAACAATTTCAACGCCTAAATGTTCATGAAAATTAGCAGGTACGGCACCCTTTGATTTGCGAAATTTATACAACGAATAAAATAACACCCCAAATACACCAACCCCAATCAACACACACACCCATAAGGTTATCATGTGGAGATTATAAATATCGTGGCTGATGGGTGTGACGCCATACGGTAAATTGTAGGCAGATTCAGCAAATGCATTCGGCATTAAAAAAGTTACACTGAGCGCAATGGTGATACTGATTGCGAGTAAAAAGCGTGTTTGAATTTTTTCTCTGTTCATACTTTCCATATTTGCGATGCCCCCTAAGTGCGGGGCATTATTTCATAAAGTATTCGAGAAATAAAGAATAAATAATAAAAAAATAAGATGGCGCCAAGATTTTATCCTGGCGCCATTTTTGCTTACATGTGGTTAATTAAAGCATCGCCAAATTGAGAACAGCTTAATAAAGTAGCGCCTGTCATTAAACGTTCAAAATCGTAGGTTACCGTTTTAGCACGAATGGTTTTGCTCATGGCGTTGATGATTAAATCAGCGGCTTCAAACCAACCTAAATGACGCAACATCATTTCCGCCGATAATATTAATGAACCGGGGTTCACTTTATTTTGGCCGGCATATTTTGGAGCCGTACCATGAGTCGCTTCGAATACGGCTACGCCATCGCCAATATTGGCACCTGGGGCTATGCCAATTCCACCCACTTGAGCGGCCAATGCATCGGATAAATAATCGCCGTTTAAATTTAAGGTGGCGACGACGCTATAATCTTCTGGGCGTAAGAGAATTTGTTGTAAAAAGGCATCAGCAATGGCATCTTTGATGACAATAGTTTTGCCCGTTTTAGGGTTTTTAAGGTGTTGCCAGGGTCCGCCATCTAATAAGGTTGCGCCAAATTCTTGCTGCGCTAATTCATAACCCCATTCTTTGAAAGCGCCTTCGGTAAATTTCATGATGTTACCTTTATGAACCAAGGTGACACTCGGGCGATCGTTATCGATGGCATATTGAATGGCTGCGCGAATTAAACGCTGACTGCCCTGTTTAGACACGGGTTTAATACCGATACCACAATTCTCCGTGAAACGAATTTTTTTTACTTTCATGTCATTTTGTAAAAATTGAATGAGTTGATTGGCTTGTGGAGTGCCCGCTTGCCATTCGATACCCGCGTAAATATCTTCGGAATTTTCACGAAAAATTACCATGTCGGTTTTTTCTGGTTCTTTCACGGGGCTTGGTGTGCCATCAAAATAACGCACGGGACGCAAGCAAACATATAAATCTAATTCTTGACGAATAGCCACATTGAGCGACCGAATTCCGCCACCTACGGGTGTGGTTAACGGGCCTTTAATCGCAACCGCAAATTCACGAATGGCTTCTAGACTTTCTTGCGGTAACCATTCATTTTCACCATAGACTTGCGTGGATTTTTCGCCCGCATAAATTTCCATCCACGCAATCGCGCGTTTACCGTGATAGGCTTTTTCAATGGCAGCATTGACTACTTTCAACATCACTGGTGTGATATCAACGCCTGTGCCATCGCCTTCAATGTAAGGAATAATAGGATGATTAGGAACATTCAAAGAATTATCCGCATTGACGGTAATTTTTTCGCCTGTGGCAGGCACCTTGATTTTTTGATAGCCCATGCTTTTCTCCAGATAGTAACAGTTAAGAATACCCGCCATAGCGGAAGTGATAAAATTGGCGCTAAGCATATCATCTTTAAGTGTTGTGATAAATGAGAAATTTGACGATCCTTCTGTTATACTTTTGCGATTAAAAATACCTAGACTATTTTCATTAAAATGAATCAAAATAATTTACCTAAAACAATTATCGGACTTTCAGGTGGTGTCGATTCAGCGGTGAGCGCTTACCTACTCAAAGCACAAGGTTATCCAGTAGAAGCGGTCTTTATGCGCAATTGGCAAGAGGACGATGAACATTGCCCAGCCACTCAAGATTTAAACGATGCGCGTGCGGTGTGCGCGCGCTTAGATATTCCACTGCATACGGTAAGTTTTGCTCGTGAATATTGGGATAAGGTATTTTCGTATTTTTTAGATGAATACCAAGCCGGGCGCACCCCCAATCCCGATATTTTATGTAATCAAGAAATTAAATTTCGTGCATTTTTGGAATATGCGCTGAATGAATTACAGGCTGAAAAAATAGCCACCGGTCATTATGCCAGTAATCAATGGCTAAATAACGAATGGCATTTACAACAAGCCTCAGATTTAAATAAAGATCAAACGTATTTTTTGTATACCTTGCAACAACAGCAATTACAATACAGTTTATTTCCACTGGCAAATATGAAAAAACCTGAAGTTCGGCAACTCGCACAACAGCTTAATTTAGCGAATTTTGCTAAAAAAGACAGTACTGGAATTTGTTTTATTGGCGAACGCAAATTTAAAGATTTTCTACAACAATATTTGCTCGCACAACCGGGAAACATTCGTGATGATGCTGGAAATATTATAGGAATGCATCAAGGATTAATGTTTTATACTATAGGTCAGCGTCAAGGATTACATATTGGTGGACGTAAACATGCTTCAGAAGAGCCGTGGTATGTGCTAGAAAAAAATATTTCAACTAATGAATTAATCGTTGGACAGGGTCACCATCATCCCGCGCTATTCCATACGCGATTAATTGCCAAACAATTGTGTTGGGTGTCGCCCTCGCCACCGCCTGCGAATTATTCATGCCAAGCAAAAATTCGCTATCGTCAAGAGCATCAAGATTGTATCATTCAATCGATTGATCCTCTGAAAATCGCCGTGCAATTTACTCAGCCTCAACGTGCCATCACCACCGGCCAATCGATTGTTTTTTATCAAGGCAATGAGTGTTTAGGGGGTGGTATTATTTGTGATAAATTATCGTAAGGAGTTACCGTTGAATCAAGCATTTGTCGATAAAACATTAAGCTTAGCCGGTGTTGCGCAAGCGGTTGCTCTAATTAATAATTTAGCACACACTGGCCAGTGTGCCACGCTCGCCTTTGAAACGTGTATCGATTCGCTGTTTAAAATCGACACGCCCAATGTGCCCGCCGTATTTGGTACCAGTAAAAATTTACAGTTAGGCTTAACTACTTTACAAAAAATTTTACAAGAAAGCGATGAATCGGCGTTAATTCACACGCGTCGCTATTTTATTGCCCTCTTACATTTAGAACGTTCACTGATGAAAAATTCAGAAATCCAAAAAAAACTACGTCAAGGTATTAACCTCGCGCAACACAAACGCGATTATTTTTCACCTTATCATGAAAATGTTATTTTTTCGCTGGCGGATTTATATAAAGAAACCATTGGCCAATTAAATTTAAAAATTCACATTATTGGCAAAGCCGACTATTTGCACGTGCGCGAAATTGCCGATAAATGTCGCGCGTTACTCTTAGCCGGCATTCGTGCCGCCGTACTCTGGCATCAAACCGGCGGAAGTCGTTTAAAATTAATTTTCACCCGCCAAAAATACATTGAGTGTTGCAAGGAGTTATTAAAACAGTAGTAGTCTGGAGCGGAGCCGTAGCCTGGAACGAAGCGCAGCGGAGATCCAGGATTAAACTTTAAAACTTAACAGTTCTTGAATTTAAATTTTAAAATTTAATTGTTTTGGGATCGGGGTTTTGAATTATTATGGTTCCTGGATCTCCGCTTCGCTTCGTTCCAGGCTACGGCTCAGTTCCAGGCTACGGCTCAGTTCCAGGCTACACAATACGCAATTTTCGTTTATAATCCACCGCTATTTTAGCTGACAAAAAGAAATCATCCGCTTAATCATCGAATGTTTGCTACGCTAAATTGTTTTTTTAACTTTACACCATTGGAGAACTATCATGTTAAATTTTCTATTAAAAACCACGGGCTTAATGGTCGTATTACCGAGTCTTGCCTTGGCAACGGGTAAATTTCAAGAAAATGCCCAAGTCAGCGTATGGAATCTTAGTAAAAATAATATTACCCTACTCTGCAACGCCACCCCAGGGACAACACTTAATCGTTCGCTGTTACCCATAAAAAAAGACGAAATGCCGTCATTGGAATTAAACTTTAATCACTACGGCAAGTTAATGCAATGCACGGCGAATATGTTGAATTCACCGACGTTCACTTATTCAGTCGATAAAAATTTGCAGGAACATGTGACGATTACGGCGGGTGAAAAATATACGTTCATCTATCAGCCTGACTATCAAGGTGCATTGCTTTTTCAGGCGATTAATCCTTAGTTGGCAATATTGGTGTGACGAGCCTGTAGCTAGTCTTCAGGCTCGTGTGCAATGAAGCATTTTGTAATTATGGAATAGTATAAAATTAAAGAAGCTTAACCATTATAGTGTATTAAAAAACTCATTAAAAAAGTTAATCATCCATTGTTTAAAGATTATGAAGTAAATAAGCTATTAATTTCTAGGACTACCCGGCCTATGTGCATTAGCTTCTGGATTATTATCCACGTTTGAATTTGCATGTTTACTATCAGCCTCATTTGCATTTCCATTACCTGGATTACTAGCAGCAGGATTAGAGGCTTCATCGTTATTAGGTGGATTATGAGTCTGTTCGAGAACATCGACGCGTTCTCTATGCTCCTTCCTTTTCTTTTGATCACCCAAATTTGCTAAATAATCTATTGTTTCTAAATCTACTTCCGTTGTGGTATCTTTCCAGGCTTTTTTAACGGCTTCAGAGAAGTTTAATTCGTTATCCACCCACCCTTTTTTGACTCTTTTAGCAAAATCCCATACAGCAGGAAGTGTGCCCAGTGTGCCAATTTCTGCTAAAAATTGACCGGCGAGAAATGCACCTCGTTGGTCGCTTTCTGCTAATCGACGCACTAAACCAGAAAATAAATGTTTAAAAAATTGTTTTGCAGCAATGAGCATGTCCACACGGTGAATGGTATCAATTTTATCTTTTTCATCAGCTTGTTTGGCTTTTGGCTGAGAAGCTTGTTTCGCTTCTTGAATGTTGGGTTTTGGTTGAAACCCTCCTTTATGATCTTCACGTTGACGTTCAACATCCAAATCTTCTTTCACATTATTTTGACGCTGAACGTCCGCATTCAAAGCTTCTTTCAAATTATTTTGACGTTGAGCTTCAGCATCTGGATCTGGGTGACCATGCATAATTCATTACCTCAATAGAAACTATAAAATTTTGAATTGAATATTATCCTAAGTATACTCAAAATCCAGTAAGATTTCATCAAAAATATGCACTATTTTAACTACCCCCATTCATGAATAACTCTTGAGGTTTTTACCCGCTGAAGAGCGCCTCGAGCGCGCAATTAATCGACCTCTTCTATTAAGTCAATGATAAATCAACCAGAATTATTAACTACTACCATTTTTTAATGAAATTACATAGTAGCATCCTCAAGATACTGCTATAGAACTTACGGAAAACTTCGACTTTTGCCAGCACTATTCGTTGCAAACCTCGCTGCGCTGCTCATTTACTCGCATGTAAATGCAGCTAGCCGTTGCGGTTTGCGCCTCGATTGCGGACAAAATTCTCGTTTTTCGTAAGCCCTGTGCTATCATCCCAGTTTTTGCTGGGGCACTCTCAAGATGACCAACACTCCACAGCGTCCTTTTTTGAAATGGGCTGGAGCAAAAACCAAAGTCGTCAATCGCATCAAGGCACGTTTGCCGCAAGGTAACTGTTTGCTGGAGCCATTTGTGGGTTCGGGGGCTTTATTTTTAAATACTGAGTATGAGTATTACCGTTTAAACGATATCAATCAGGATTTAATTAATTTATATAAAATTATTCAACAGCAAGGCCAAGCATTTATCGATCACGCTGCGCAGTATTTTCATCCCCAATATAATCAAAGCCAAGCATACTATGATTTGCGTGAACGCTTTAATCATTCCAGCGATTTAATTGAACGCGCGGCTTTATTTATTTATTTTAATCGTCACGGTTACAATGGTTTATGTCGTTTTAGTCAGAGCGGAAAATTTAATGTGCCGTTTGGACGTTATCAAGCGCCAGGTTTTCCCCGCAAGTATTTACTGCGCTTTTTAGCCAAAAGCAAATACGCGGAATTTTATTGTGAAGATTTTGAGATATTCATGCAACGGGCAAAACCGCGAGAAATCATTTATTGCGATCCACCCTATGTCCCCTTATCAAAAACCGCTTTTTTTAAACAATACAGCACGCTCGGGTTTACCGAAGACGATCAACGTCGCTTAGCTCAACTCGCGCAAAACTTAAGAAAAAAAAATATTACCGTTTTAATTTCCAATCACGACACCCCTTTCACCCGTGAAATTTATGCCAACGCCCGCATTGAATCGTTTAACGTCCAACGCTTAATCAGTTGCAAAGGCGAAAAACGCCTCCCCGTCACCGAATTATTAGCCGAGTTTTAAGCTAAAACCTGAGTGTAGCTTGGAACGGAGCATGTAGCCTGGAACGGAGCGCAGCCGTAGCCTGGAACGAAGCGTAGCGAAGATCCAGGATCAGATTTTTTTTAATGTTCCGATCCTGGATCTCCGCTGCGCTTCGTTCCAGGCTACGGCTGCGCTTCGTTCCAGGCTACGGTTGCGCTCCGTTCCAGGTTACAATCAGGCTTTATAATTATGCTGCATCATTAAAAGGATGGATTTGCTTAGTAATGGTTTTGCCGATAAGCGTTCGAGCGATTTGTAAATCGTAATGTGCTTGTAAATTGATCCAAAATTCGGCTGACATATTAAAAAAACGTCCTAATCTTAATGCAGTATCAGGAGTAATATTACGTTCACCTTTAACTAATTTACTGACACGCGTTTGTGGAATAGCAAGCTCTTTTGCTAAACGGTATTGGCTAATTGCCAAAGGTTGCAAAAACTCTTCAAGTAATATTTCACCAGGATGAGTAGGTGATAGTTTTTTTTTCATGCCAGTACACTCCTAATGATAATCAACAATTTCAACTTTTCTCCACAAATCCATAAAATCGTTGACGGGCATGGCTTGCAATTGTTGGGGATTTTCGCACGCAGTTAAAATAGCTTGCGCACGTTCCGCTGAAAATTGCGTGGCTAAATTTCGTTTGAATTTTTCAATTAATACGGGAATACCCTCTTCACGACGACGGCGATGGCCAATGGGATAATCAATCGTCACTGCTTCTGTTTGACTGCCGTCTTTAAAAATAATTTGGATACGATTACCAATCGCGCGTTTTTCAGGATTTAAATAATCCTCGGAAAATTGTTGATCTTCGTTAACAATCATTTTTTCGCGTAAGCTGTCAATTCTCGGATCCTGAGCAATAGTATCTTCGTAATGATCGGCGGTTAAATTTCCAAATAATAAACCAATTGCCGTCATGTATTGAATGCAATGATCGCGATCGGCGGGATTATGCAAGGGACCGGTTTTACTAATGATACGCACCGCCGATTCTTGAGTATCAATGAGAATTTTTTCAATTTCTTCTAAACGATGTTTCACTTGAGAATGCAATTTCACCGCACATTCTACGGCGGTTTGCGCATGAAATTCAGCAGGAAACGAAATTTTGAATAAGACATTTTCCATGACATAACTATTAAGTTCGCGCTCTAAGGTGATGGGCTGACCTTTGAATAAAACATCCTGAAAGCCCCATTTCGCCGCACTTAACACGCTGGGATAACCCATTTCACCCGTTAGGCTTAATAGCGCCAAACGCACACCACGACTGGTGGCATCGCCCGCAGCCCATGATTTACGCGATCCCGTATTGGGTGCATGGCGATAGGTTCGTAAACTTTGACCATCGACAAACGCTTGCGAAAGCGCGTTTAAGGTAATTTCTCGGCTGGCACCCAGCATCTTAGCGCAAACTGCCGTCGTCGCAATTTTCACCAAAGCGACGTGATCTAAACCGACACGATTTAAACTATTGGTTAATGCCAACACACCTTGGATTTCGTGCGCTTTGATCATAAGGGTTAACACATCTTTCATGGTTAAGTGTCGACGCCCTGTGCGAGTTAAATAGTCGCTTAACGCTAAAATGCCACCTAAATTATCGGAAGGATGGCCCCACTCCGCCGCCAGCCAAGTATCGTTAAAATCGAGCCAGCGGATCATAGCGCCAATATTAAACGCCGCCTGCACGGGATCAAGAGTATAGTCCGTTCCTGGCACAGGCACGCCGTTTTTCACTGTGATTTCAGGAACAAGTGGGCCGAGTAATTTAGTACACGCCGGATAGTTCAGTGCTAACATGCCACAACCAAGCGTATCCATTAAGCAATAACGCGCGGTTTCATAGGCGAGATCGCTAGTGATTTCTTGGGTTAAGACGTAATCTGCAAGGGTTTGCAGGATAGGATCGAAGTCGGATTTTTGGTTGTGATCGGCGGTGGTCATGTATACTTTCCTTCAAGAGTTGAAAATTAAAGATGAGAAATTAACCAATTTAGCTTAAGGAATCAAGGAGGATTGTGTTTATTTTTAGTTAAGTCTAAATTAGATTGCAACGCCCATCATGTAATAAGCCTAATTCTGTTTTTATTGTACGCTATTCTAGTTAGTTAAGAGGGGCAAAAACTTACAACTGTGAGCAAAATAAAAACAGTGATTTTCTAACAATTTGAAATTACAATATTTCTCAGTTTTTCGTAAGAATATCAGTTTAATTTTATGAATTTATTTATTAAAATTTTTGATATGATATAAATATATTATTTATAATTTTCTATTATTTAGAATTAATTTCTTTTATAATCTTTATTAATAATATCAAAGAGCAACATCATGTTTTCGAATACTGATATCACGCAATTAACTGGATATCATTTTGTCATTGCGGTTTGCATAAAGCATTTGAGAGAAAACGCGATTGGATCATTATTAAGTGATCTTTCAAAAACGCAACTTCTCTTAACTTGTTTGGCTGATGAATTTTTGGAAACATGGAAAACTTTTCTTAAGCAAACCAGAATACTTGGAAAAAAGGACTATGTTTTTAAATTATGCGAAACCATTCATCCCTTTTTTCAATTAGCTGGAATTCACTTTTACAATCAAGGCATTATCGCAAGAAAAACTCAGAAAAAAAAGGATAATGAAATAAAACCCTCTAAAGCAGAAAGAGAGAACCTAGCAATCTCCGCTTCTTTTGGCTGTTTTCAGGCCTTTAAACGCTTAGCAAAATATTACGCGATAGATATTCAAAATAATCGCGACGACATAGATGCAATTTTAATAAATTTTGATACCCTTGCAGTAATAAATAATCAAGTGCATTCTACACCTGCGCTATTGATTTCTGCGCAATTCTATTGGATAGTTGCCAGTAATTATAGTAAGAATAATCAAGCTGAACTAGCAAAACAATATTATTTAATAGCTTTAAAAAACTTACTCTTGGCTAAGCATTATGATAGTGACTGTAGCATTCAAAAGGAAAATGCTTATTTTGGAGAAACTGAAATAAGTAAAGCTTTTATTAGCCAAGATGCAACGTTATTACCTTTATCTTTTTCAAGTTGGGAAAGCGCATTAAAGCAATTCATGGAATATGTAAGCTTAGCAGAAATAGAACGTAAGGTTTTAGAGTCAAACTTATTCCATGCTTCTTCAAATAGCAACACCTCTATTACACTCCCTCAAAAAACATGCTCGCTTAAGTAATAATTTACGAACTAGCTACTTTTTTACTAAACGCGCAAGAAGAATATTGCTGGCTTAATTGCTGACTCAGATTAACTTCGGGACTAGGTGGTTCTATTTCTTCATCTTCCTCTTCCTCTGAAATACTATGTTCATTAATCCTTTTTAACTGAGATTCATCAGCATGTTTACTTTTTAATTCACTTTGATTTTTCGCGGCTAAGAGTGTTTGAAGAGATTTGTTAATATCATGATCCAGATGTCCGTGGATTGAACTAATTTGATGTTCACAAAAATATTCATAACATGATAAAACTAACTTATACATATTTGTGCTAACTTGTAATTTATTGACCAAAATATCTTTTGTAATAGCTCTAAGAAAAAATACAATTAACTCAGGTTTTGCCTTTAAATAAGTATCTAACCAATTGTCTTCAGCTAAAAGTTCATGATTAGCAATTTCTTCTATTTCAGCATGAGATAATAGAAAATTAAAAATACTTGGTAAAACTTTATCAAGATTTCCATCATTTTCATCTGCTGAAGCAAAACCTAAGACTCTTAGTATGAATTTCGATAGGGGATTGACACTTTTAAGCACTATGTTTCCAGTCGGTTGATTCAGCCAACTTAAGAGATGCTGTCTCAACTGCGAACTCTGAGAAACCTTTTGATACAAAAGTTTACTACTAGTAAATATTTCATCTGTAACAATATTAGGTTCGTGAATATGAACAAAAAGATAGTCTATGAAGCGTTTACAATCTTCATCTATGTTGACTACTTGTTTTTGAAGAGTGGTTTCTAAACTTGCAATTGTCACACACTGATAGTTATCTCCACGAATTTTTTCTGATTGGGAGTCCACATCAATTGTAAAGAGCGTGATAAGCTTATCAAGCACCAGCGCATCACCTCCGACAACCAGAGTAAATGAAGCGGCGGAAATTGTTGCAAGAGCACCAACTGTGCCTAAATGAGTGGTTAAATAAGCGAGATAAGGTATTACCCCCACTCCTAAAGTAAAATAACCTATTAATGCAACTGAGACAGCAATTCCAACTCCAAGAAGGATAGATCGCCAATGTTTGGCAGCAAAGTTTTTTAATTTTTGCCACCAAGATATCTTTGGCCGTTCGAATTGAAATGAGTTATTTAAAGTTCTGGGAACTCTTGCTGAGATATCTATACACGGCCGAATTTGTGTAATATGTTTTAATTCATTCGCTATTTCTTTTTGCATTTGTTCTAGCATCTCTGTTCCGATTTGCTCTCTTATATCAAAAAAGAAACGAGGTTCATTACAATTGTTTAATAATACTTGAATACAGCTTAGTTTTTTTAATCTTTGGTCATCGGTCCAAGTTAAATAATAATTTGCATATTCCAATAACGCTTTATCTAATTGCTCTATGACAGGCAATATTCTTCCTTGGCTTTGATAATTCACAAACCATTGTTGATAAAAGTTGAAGTTAAGATATGAATAATGAAATAGTACATTTTTCTTAATTCGCTCATTATCTGAATTAAATTTTTTAAGATAATGAAAAAGAAAGTTATTTCTTTGTTCTTCTGTTAAGTTACGATCATTTAGACACTTAAGATAAATAATATTTCTTTGTTCATCGGTTAAGCTATTATCGTGACTTAAAGCTGTTAATAAGTTTATATAATCAGTTTCATCGCCAGATTCTAACGAAAGCAGATACATTTCGCGAGGATATTTTTCATATAATGATATCAATAAGCGCGCATAATTTTTGTACTGTTCTAATTCATCCAGACTCATGGAGTGTGTTTCGGCATACGAATTAATTTTCTTTTGGAAATATTCTAAGACTTTGAGAGTTATTTTATTCTCTACATTATTAGCAAAATTTCTTTCATAAAGCACAAGGAGAAAAGCATAATATAATTTTTTTTCTTCTGGCGTCCAGGAAAAACTAGTTAAGTTATAATATTTATATATATCTTTAAAACGATTGCGAGGCGCATCCACTCCATGACAATTTATCATATAAAAATTATTTACGGGCCTGGAGATTTCTTGAAATGAATCAGCAATGGCCACTAGCTGTAAGAGGGCAAGACGTTCTGCAGCATCTAAGTTTTTAAATTCATAGTAAGTAAACCTATTTCTTTCTAAATCCCACTGATAAGATTCATCAATTTTGTTTTGCATTTCTGCATAATCAGAATTCACTACTTGCGGAAGTGTTTTTTGTCCTTTAAATAAGGATTGACCAGATAGCTTGCCATAAATAATATGCTTATTATCAGGAGAGGATAAAGAGTTTTCAAGAATTGGGATTTCTAACTCTGCATTGTTTTTAGTGCCGTATTCTATATCATCACGAAGCAATGGGTTTAAAATATTGAAAAAACCAGGATTCATCGGGATGAATGGAAAGGTAATCTGATGTATATTTTGTGGAAATTTAGGATCAGACATCATGGTTTTTGACTCTAAAAATAAAATTCAAATTACAAAATTATTTCGTAACTTAAAAATTCACTTACTTTAATTTTTTCATTATAACACTTTTACACTGGGAATACATGCAACTCATGCCTTTAGGGGGTGTGATTGGTCAATTAAATTACATATTTGCATAGTCAACTATAACTTACCCTTCAATATGACAGTTGGGAACTAATTAATACCAAACAAAACGCGATGCGCTCATCACCCACCAAATCGCCTCACCACATAGTCTTTCACAATCTCTTCAAATTCTTCGGCAATCGATTCCCCGCGCAAAGTGAGTGCTTTGGCTCCATCGATAAACACCGGAGCAACTGGGCTTTCGCCAGTACCCGGTAAACTAATGCCAATATCCGCATGTTTACTTTCGCCAGGGCCATTCACCACACAGCCCATCACAGCAACATTGAGTGTTTCTACCCCTGGATACTGCTCTTTCCACACTGGCATTTGGGTATTGAGAAAATGTTGAATTTTAGCGGCTAATTCTTGATAGACGGTGCTGGTGGTACGTCCACAACCTGGGCAGGCGGAAACTTGCGGATTAAATGAGCGCAGTCCTAATGCTTGGAGAATTTCTTGGCACACCCTCACCTCTTGCGTGCGATCGCCGCCAGGTTCGGGAGTGAGTGAGGCGCGAATGGTATCGCCAATGCCACGCTGGAGTAAAATCGCGAGAGCGCTGGTGGTGGCGACAATCCCTTTCGATCCCATGCCTGCTTCGGTTAAACCAACGTGCAAGGCATAATCGCAACGCTTGCCCAGTTCCGTATAAATCGCCACTAAATCTTGCACGCGCGAAACTTTGCACGCCAGAATAATTTTATTGCGGGCAAGCCCTAATTCTTCCGCGGCTTTCGCGCTGGTTAACGCCGAGGTGATCATGGCTTCTCGCATGATCTCATCCGCGGTGAATGGCTCTTTGCGTTCTGCATTTTCATTCATGAGATGCGTTAATAAATCGTTATCTAAACTGCCCCAATTTACACCAATGCGCACAGGTTTTTGATAGTAGATGGCCGCCTCAATCATCATCGCAAATTGCGCATCGCGTTTTTTGCCAAATCCCACGTTACCCGGATTAATCCGATATTTATCGAGTGTTTTAGCGCAGTCGGGAAATTCAGTTAATAAACGATGACCGTTATAATGAAAATCGCCCACTAATGGCACATCACAATTCATGCGTAATAATAATTCTTTGATGTAGGGTACTTGGCGGGCGGCTTCTTCGGTGTTAACAGTAATGCGTACGATTTCTGAACCGGCATCGGCTAGCACTTTCACTTGGTGAGCAGTGGCGTTGGCATTTTCGGTATCGGTATTCGTCATCGATTGCACCACAATTGGCGCGCTACCACCCACGGTCACATTACCAATTTTTACCGCCACACTGTTACGACGAATAATATTTGCAGAAAATTCACTCATACCACCTTCCTTCCTATTTTTTTACCCGCCAGCGAATTTATTTTCTTAGCGTTTATCAATGCTCACAAACGATAAGGGTTCTGGTCCGATATACGTTGCAGAAGGTCTGATTAAACGATTATTGGCACGCTGTTCCACAATATGCGCCGCCCAACCCGTCACGCGCGACATCACAAAAATCGGTGTAAAAAAAGGTGTTGGAATACCACACAAATGATAAGCCGAAGCGCTATAAAAATCGGCATTGGGAAATAATTTTTTTTCATCCCACATGATTTTTTCGATGGCTTCAGAGATTGCAAATAACATGGGATTATTTTCTTGTTGCGATAATGCTCGCGAATAATCTTTGATGATATCCGAGCGTGGATCACTGATTTTATACACGCGATGACCAAATCCCATGATTAAGGCTTTATTGGCGAGCATGGTTTTTAAGCTCACCTGCGCATCTTCCACCGAATCGAATTTTTCAATTAATTCCATCGCCGCTTCATTGGCACCACCATGCAAGGGACCGCGTAAGGTGCCGATGGCAGAAGTGATTGCGGCATAAAAATCAGCAAGCGTTGCGGCGGTGACGCGTGCGGCAAAGGTTGAAGCATTAAATTCATGTTCAGCGTATAAAATTAACGACACATCCACCGTGCGACGCGCTAATTCGTTGGGTTTTTTACCGTGCAATAACTGCAAAAAGTAACCTGCAAGCGATTCTTCAGAACTTTCTAAAGAAATTTTTTTACCGTGATGAGAATAATGATACCAGTACAATAACATTGACGGAAAAATTCCAATTAAACGATCGGCAATATCTAACTGTTGTCCTTTGGGATTATGTTCTGGTTCTAAGGTGCCTAACATCGAACAACCCGTGCGCAATACATCCATAGGATGAGCGTTTTTAGGAATATTTTCTAAAACAATTTTTAACGCAGCAGGCAATCCCCGATGTTGGATTAATTTGGTTTTATAGGCAGCCAGTTGCTGGGCATTCGGTAATTTGTCATGAACCAGTAAATAAGCCACTTCCTCAAAGCAGGCGTGCTTGGCTAAATCTTCAATATTGTAGCCACGGTAGGTTAAACCTACCCCTTCCTTACCGACTGTGCAAATAGCCGTTTCACCGGCATTCACTCCCGCTAAACCGCCTGGTTTTTTATCTGACATGACGCATCCCCTTGGATTAATCGAATTAGGAATGGATTGTACCGAAAATATCATGGAAATGGGAAAAAATTTTTAATTGCTAAACGTTGCAATAAATTATTCGCATTTAGAAATCAATCTGGTATACAGTAGCAGTTTGTTTAAGGGAGAAAATCTATGTCAAACACACGCATTGAAACCGATTCTATGGGTACCATTGAAGTTGCTGATGATCATTATTGGGGTGCGCAAACTGAGCGCTCTTTGCATCATTTTGCCATTGGTCATGATGTGATGCCTAAAGCGTTAATTAAAGCTTTTGCGATATTAAAAAAATCTGCAGCACTAGCCAATCAAGAATTAAATCGTTTACCCAGTGAAAAAGCAAAACTCATTATTCAAGCCGCAGAAGAAATTATTGCCGATAAACTAACGAATGAATTTCCGTTACGCATTTGGCAAACCGGCAGCGGCACGCAAACCAATATGAATGTTAATGAAGTGATTTCCAATCGGGCGATTGAATTAGCCGGCGGAAAAAAAGGCAGTAAAGATCCTATTCATCCAAATGATCACGTTAACATGTCGCAATCATCCAACGATACCTTTCCCACGGCCATGTATATCGCCGCCGCGTGTGAGTTGCATGAAACCTTAATCCCTGCCGTGAAAAAATTACGCGATGTGATATTTCAAAAACAACAAAAATTTAATGATATTGTAAAAATCGGTCGCACGCATTTACAAGATGCGGTACCCCTCACCTTAGGCCAAGAATTTTCAGGCTATGTCGCACAACTCGATCAAGCACTCGAACACATCAAGCATAGTTTAACTGGGTTGTATCAATTGGCAATCGGTGGTACTGCCGTGGGAACGGGATTAAATGCACCCGCAGGTTTTGCCGATTTAGCCGCAAAGCACATTGCGAAATTAACAGGCTTGCCTTTTCAATCGGCAGAAAATAAATTTTCAGCCTTAGCAGCGCACGATGCCTTAGTCTTTGCTAGTGGCGGATTAAAAACACTTGCCTGTGCTTTAATGAAAATTGCTAACGATATTCGCTGGCTGGCATCAGGTCCTCGTTGTGGTTTAGGTGAATTAATTTTACCCGAAAATGAACCAGGCTCCTCGATTATGCCCGGTAAAGTGAATCCCACGCAAAGCGAAGCCATGACCATGGTGTGTGTGCAAGTGATGGGTAATGATGCGGCGATTAGTTTTGCCGGTAGCCAAGGTAATTTTGAATTAAATGTGTTTAAACCGGTGATGATCCATAATTTTATTCATTCCGTGACGTTAATCAGCGATGCCTGCAATTGCTTTCGCCAATTTGCCATGGAAGGTTTAGAAGTTAATTTAGATCGCTTGCATCATTATGTTGAAAACTCATTAATGTTAGTGACTGCGTTAAACACGCATATTGGCTACGATAAAGCCGCCGCGATTGCTAAAAAGGCTTATAAAGAAAATACCAGTTTAAAAGCGGCGTGTTTAGCCTTAGGTTATTTAACCAGTGAGCAATTCGATGATTATGTGCAAGCTCGTAACATGACGAATGCTAAATAATGACAGCAACACTGTTAACGCCGAGATTAATTGCGGGTTATCAAAAATTTCGCGAAAAATATGTGGCGCAAGATCAGCAGTTATTAAAACAGCTCGCCAAAATGGGGCAACATCCTTCGGTATTAGTGTTGGCGTGTTCCGATTCGCGCGTTGATCCGGCCATTCTTTTGCAATGCGATCCCGGTGAAATTTTTGTGATCCGCAATGTTGCCAATATCGTTCCACCGTATGAGCGCGATAGCGCTCATCATGGAACCAGTGCGGCGTTAGAATTTGGCATTTGTTATTTAAATATTAAACATTTAATGATTTTAGGTCACAGTCAATGTGGTGGCATTGAGGCACTCACGCAAAAAAATTCCGCTCAACAAAATGATTTTATCAATAATTGGGTGAATTTAATTAATTTAGGTCACCATCATTCTGACGATAGTGATGAATGCGCGCAATTATCGCTATTACAATCCTATCAACACTGCTTAACCTTCCCTTGGATTAAAGAACGTTTAGATAATAACACGTTAACGATTGATTTATGTTTTTTTGCCATTGATCAAGGGTTATTGAGTGTATTTGATAAAAGTACTCAGAGATTTGTAGCGTTAGCGTGAATCCTTAGAGATTATTTGCCAATAAAATAGAGTTGACCTTTCGTGGGGAGGAAATAACCGTTGATGACGGATTCATCTGAATATGTCCTTGAAAAAATTTTATTAGAACGTCGTTGGAATGAATTGATGCAATACATGATGAGTCGCATCACCGACTGAATAGGGTTTTACCATAAAATCTTTCGGAAATTCTAAAAAAATTAATGCATTTTTATTATTAATTAATTTTCGCGATTGATAAACCACGTGATTACTGCCGACCGCAAAGATATAACCTTGGTTAACGCATAATCGATTATTTGAAAATTTACGCTGTATAATTTTGGGGCTATAGGTGCCAATTAAATATTTCACATCCAATTGTCCGGCATAAAAACTCACGCCAAAATTACTCTCGACCCAAATTTGCGTTTCGCATATAGCAAAAACGGGAGAAGTGGTGAATATCAATAAAATTGCGAAGAAATAGGATTTATAGAATGTCATGATATTATCCTTGGTGTAGCCTGGATTGAAGCGCAGCGTGTAGCCTGGAACGGAGCGCAGCCTGTAGCCTGGAACGGAGCGCAGCGGAGATCCAGGATCGGTGAATTTTTAAAACTTCGATCCTGGATCTCCGCTGTGCTCCGTTCCAGGCTACAGGCTACGCTCCGTTCCAGGCTACAGGCTGCGCTCCGTTCCAGCTACATTATATTTCAGTAGTTTTTGGGCTTTCACCAATTTTTGCAGAAGGAGTTTCGGGTTTTTCTTGTTTGGGTTTTTTATTGTCGTCGATTTTGGTTTCTGGTTGAGTGGGTTTTTGCAATTTATTTTTATTATCAACCACAGATTGTTCGTTACTTGAAACATGAAATGCATCTAATTGCTTAATATTTTTTTTCTTACGGGATAATACGTTTTGTTCAAAAGAACTCACATCATTCGGATTATTGTCATATGAACCAAACGAAGAAGGAGGTGGATTGTGTAATCGTTGTTGACGTAATTTTTCCATTTGCTGTTGTTCATTCACACTCACACTGTGCGTGGGATAAGAAGATTCTGAAGCCGGTGCCTGACCGGTATAAGGTTTTTGGTTTTGCGGTAAGACGAGGTGATCATGTGCTGAACTGCTGGGAGCTTGAGTTTGGTTTGGCGGAGAAACTTGTGTGGCTTGCGATTCGGCGGGTACGGCATAAGCTGGAACCACATCCGCAGGACTGCCGCGAGTTCCCCATAAATCTTGTAAGGAACTGCATCCCGCTAATCCTAAGCTCATCCCTAAACTCACGCAAAGTATTGTCCGTTTCATTCACATTCTCCTGAATTAACTTTCAAGCATTGTATAATGTGTTACTAAAAAAATCAAAATCATAAAATTTTTTTGATGCTGTCTTGCGTGACGTTTGGAAACTCTCTACACTGATGAAGTGCTTATGCAAGCCACATAGGATATTTGCCGTGTTCGAACTGAATCGTATCGCCTTCGTGATTAAACCCACAGAATTAATGTATGAGTGGATCCAAACCTTACCGCAAGACAATAGCGAGATCACCTTAGAAGATATTCGCGAAGATGGCACGGTTTTATTATTGCCCGATTATGAATACGATGAGGTGTGGGATTATTTTGAAAGCATGGCCATCACTATATTTGAAAATGAACTTGCCTCTTGGACACCCAATGAAGATTTGTGGCCAAGCGATCGCAGCCTTGAAATGTTTCGAGAATGGTTTGAGCTTGAGCAACATAGCTTAGTTATCGATCTGGCAAAATAATTCAACGCTCCTCTCGACTTCAAGTGAGAGCTTGAAGTCGCCGATAATTTTTGAAGAGGCTGTTACGCCGCATCCTCATCCCGCAATTCCCGTCTTAAAATTTTACCCACATTTGATTTAGGCAAATCATCGCGAAATTCAATGACCTTAGGAACTTTGTAGGCGGTTAAGCGTTCACGACAAAATTTAATTAAGGCTGCTTCATCGAGACTGGGATCTTTACGCACCACAAAGGCTTTCACTTGCTCTCCAGTTGAAGGACAAGGCGCACCCACGACGGCCACCTCCAATACTTGTTCATGACTAGCAATGACTTCTTCCACTTCGTTAGGATATACGTTAAATCCTGAGACTAAAATCATATCTTTTTTACGATCGACAATATAAATAAAGCCTTTTTCATCCATCGTCGCGATATCACCGGTTAACAACCAACCGTCTTCGGTAAAAATTTTATGCGTTTCAGCGGGCATATTCCAATAACCTTGGGTGACTTGTGGCCCTTTGACACATAATTCCCCCGGTTTATTCAGTGACGCACTTTCACCCGTACGTGAACGGATCATGACCTCAGTTGAGGGCACCGGCAAACCCACGCTGCCATTATAAGACGCTAGATTGAGCGGATTAATACACACCGCAGGTGAGGTTTCGGTTAACCCATACGCTTCTAATAAAGGTTTTCCGGTAATGGTTTGCCAACGATTGGCCACCACTTCTTGCACTGCCATCCCGCCGCCTAAGGTTAAATGCAAATGACTAAAATCTAAATGACAAAATTCCGTATTGTTGAGCAAGGCATTAAATAAGGTATTTACGCCCGTGATCGCGGTAAATTTTAACTTGCTAAGTTGCTTCACAAAACCTGGAATATCGCGAGGATTGGTGATTAACACATTCATTGCGCCTAAATTCATAAAGGTTAAGCAATTGGCGAGTAGCGAAAAAATATGATACAGCGGTAAAGCCGTGATAATAATTTCTTTGCCTTCATGAGCAATCGGTTTAATCCAAGCCGTGGCTTGCAACATGTTTGACACCATATTGCGGTGAGTTAAAATAGCGCCTTTGGCAACGCCTGTTGTACCACCGGTATATTGTAAAAAAGCAATATCGGTATTGTGAATATTTACTTTATCAAACTGCAATGATTTTCCTTGTGTCATGGCTTGACGAAAAGGAATGGCTTCTGGTAAATGATAATGGGGTACCATTTTTTTAATGGCGCGGACGACAAAGTTGATCACGTGACGTTTTAGCCGAGGAAATAGATCGCCCATGCTGGTAATAATCACATGTTCAACCTCGGTATCCGGTAATGCTATTTGCAATTCTTTGGCAAAATTTTCTAGTACGATAATCGCTTTCGCACCCGAGTCGCTTAGTTGGTATTTTAATTCGCGCGCAGTATACAACGGATTGATATTGACGACGATTAAACCGCAACGCAAGGCCGCAAACATTGCAATGGGATATTGCAAAATATTCGGCATCATGATGGCAATCCGATCACCTTTTTCTAGATTTAATTTTTTTTGCAAAAAAGCCGCAAATTGCGTTGTTAGCTCATTTAATTCTTGGTATGAAATAGCATGACCCAAATTATAAAAAGCCGCTGCATTTTTAAATTTTTTACAACTCTGTTGGACAATATCATCGATATTATTATATGCATCAGGATCAATTTCTGCTGGAACACCTGGCGGATAGTGTTCTAACCACGGTTTTTTCACGTAAGCCCCCTTCTTAACCTAAAAACAGAAAATAACTATTGGGCAAGTTTATGGTACTTGCTAGAATATATCCACTTTTTTAAGAGGTTGGGAATTATTATGAACGATACGGCCGTCATCACACAGATTGAAGCACTGCAATTAAAGGGCAGTTTATTTACCTTAACGGTGTTACAACTCATTCACAAAGATCAAAATGCTGTTTTGCAACAGTTGGATCACCTAATTGAAAAAACGCCGAAGTTTTTCTACCGTATGCCCGTCGTGATTGACGTACAAAAAATTAATCGCTTTCCTGACGCGATCAATTTTACTTGGCTTAAACAAGTATTATTGGAACGTAATATCTTTCCGATTGGTGTCCGTGGCGGTACCACTGAAATTAATGAAGAAGCGATTCGCGCTCATTTAGCCGTGATGCCATCGTCTAAAAATGATATCTCACTCACCACCGACACAGCAAAATCTGAAACAGCATCTGTTAATTCTTATCAAGAGACACTCATTGTCACCAAACCGGTGCGTTCTGGCCAACAAATTTATGCTAAAAATAGTGATTTAATTGTGATCGCTCCCGTCAGTCATGGTGCTGAACTCATTGCCGCAGGCAATATTCATGTGTATGGTGCTTTACGCGGACGCGCCGTTGCGGGTGTTCACGGTAATACACAGGCTCATATATTTTGCCAAATGCTCGATGCTGAACTTATTGCGATTGCTGGTACGTATTTAATAAAAGAAAATATGCCAATCATTACCGAGGGACAGTATAAATGCATCGATATTTCATTGGTGAATGAGCATTTACACGTAAACCGAATAGAATAAACCAGTTTATCTTGTGTAGCCTCTTTTGTTAAATCACAAAATGGTGTAGAGTTATTTTTTTTGGAGATGGAAGGGATATACCTTGGCTAAAATAATTGTAGTAACTTCAGGTAAAGGAGGCGTTGGCAAAACCACAAGCAGCGCTGCATTTGCAACCGGACTGGCTTTACGCGGTTTTAAAACCGTCGTCATCGATTTCGATGTGGGCTTGCGTAACCTCGATTTAATCATGGGTTGTGAACGCCGCGTAGTTTACGACTTAATCAATGTCATCAATGGCGATGCGAATATCAAGCAAGCGCTCATCAAAGATAAACGCGTCGAGAATCTTTATATTCTCCCCGCATCGCAAACTCGCGATAAAGACTCCCTCACTCAAGAAGGCGTTGAACGCGTGCTAAACGAATTAAATGATTTTGATTATATTCTCTGTGACTCACCAGCGGGAATTGAAAAAGGCGCATTAATGGCCTTGTATTTTGCTGATAGCGCAATTGTAGTCACTAATCCTGAGGTATCGTCTGTGCGCGATTCCGATCGAATTTTAGGTATTCTCAGTTCAAAATCACGTCGTGCGGAATTAAACCAAGATCCGATCACGGAACATTTATTAATCACTCGCTATTCACTCGAGCGCGTCGAGCGTGGCGAAATGCTCAGCATCAAAGATGTGCAAGACATTCTAGCCATTCCCTTACTCGGCGTCATTCCAGAATCACCCGCCGTATTAAAAGCATCTAATGCGGGCATTCCTGTGATTCTTGATCAAGATAGCGATGCTGCAAATGCCTATAGCGATGCCGTGTCACGCTTTTTAGGTGAAACCGTTCCTCATCGTTTGCATGGCAAACGTAAAAAGGGATTGATTGGTCGCATCTTTGGCGGCTCAAAGGAGGAAACAATCGCATGAGTTGGTTACAATACATTCGTCGTCGCAAAACGTCAGCGTCCGTGGCTAAAGAACGTTTGCAAATTATTATTTCCCACGAGCGCGGAAATCGCTCGGCAAACGCTTCGCCAGATTACTTACCAATGTTACAGCAAGATTTAATTCAAGTGATCAGCAAATACGTTAACATCGATCCTGAAGCGGTAAAAATTTCACTCGATAAAAGTGGCGATTTTTCCGTGCTGGAATTAAATGTGGCATTACCCGAAAAAAAACCTGAGATTCTTGAAGAAGAATCCATGGTTAATTAGCGGCCATGATAGCGGATTTGCCCCATCACATTACCTCGTTTTTTAATTGGCAACAAATTAAACCTTATCTTTTTGCAATCATTACCTTGATAGTGGGAGTGTTCATTGCAAAATTTGTGAGTCGTGGGGTAGCGCACGCACTCAAAAAACATGCCAGCGCGCAACAGATTATGGTCTCAACGCGCTTAACTTTTTATCTAATTTTATTCTTGTTTATTTTTGCAGCGCTGCAACAAATTGGGTTTAAACTGAGTGTACTCTTAAGCGCAGCAGGCGTGTTAACGATTGCAGTGAGTTTTGCTTCGCAAACGGCATTTTCTAATATTATCTCTGGCATTTTTTTAATTATTGAAAAGCCTTTTAAAATTGGTGATACCATAACCGTGACTAATTTAACCGGTGAAGTCATCGCCATTGATTTATTATCCATTAAACTACGCACCTCCGACAATACCTTGGTTCGTTTGGCGAATGAACAAATTTTAAAAACAGGAATTATTAATTTATCGTATTTTCCCACGCGTCGTTGTGATATTCCATTGCGCGTGAGTTATAAAACTGATCTGAATCAAGCTTTTGACTATTGTTACGAAGCCGCTCGCAATAATGCTCTCATTTTAAAAAATCCAGCACCTACGATCGCGATTGTTAATTTTGGTGAGATAGGGATTGAATTACTTTTTTCAGTATGGTGCATGAGTGACAAACTCGGTGATGTGAAACGAAGTCTACAAATTGAATTAAAATCGATATTGCAAGAACATCAAATTGATATCCCCTACCCTCATCGCACCATTGAAATTATTCAACATCAACCACAAAACTAGGGCGTGTTGACAATTCTACTCTGCTGGCCGTATCTCGTTGATTTTTTGTGCTCCGCTGCTCATTTACTTCGTGTAAACTGCGCGCTAGTTCTCAAAAATCAACAAGCCGTCTCAGCATAGCGAATTGTCAACACGCCCTAGAATAAGTTGAACCTATCGTTACTCAACCACAACTAACTAATCACCTCATCATTTGCAGCTATCGGTGCGCGCTTTGGATTCGCAAGAATAGCAAAAAATAAATAACATAAGGTAATAATCACACCGACAAATAACTGATGACTAAAATGAATATCCAGCAGTTTAATTATCGCATGTAACAATAACGCGGGAGTTAGCGCAACGACTGATAAACGTAATAACGCAATATAATCGAGTTGACGATCCGTTAACGAAACAAATATCAGCCCCAGCAGAGCTAAAATAATCACGGCAAATAAATACGTGCTAAAGCCTAGTATCACCGTCAGCGGGTAGGCAATGAAACTAAACCAGGTTTTAAGTTCACGCATTTTCATGGCGAAAAATTCCGGGGTTAATGTTGCCGATTGCTGAGTATCAAAGCGATATTCGTGCACAAGATTATCCCAACGCAGACTCAATTGATGGGCGTGCACCACAAATTTAGCATCAGAAGGTTTAACGAGGGATGCCGAAGCTGTATCAAAAATAATATAAGGTAAATGCGTCAGCGGATGATAAATGGTATAAGGAACTGCTTTATCAATCGATAGGCTGCCTTGATCTATTTTAATCAGCGGCAGTTCTTTGAGGATAGGTGGAAAAATAAATTTGGCAAAATAATTAATCTCAAGCTGCCATTTAAGGGTGAGGGGCAGAGAATACAGCATAATTAGTAGGAATAAATATTTAAATCCAGCACCAATCCATTTTTGCCCTACTTGGGAATAAAGTGCTCGAGAAAAAAAGGAATAAATAATTGCTTGTAGTAAAGAAAACTTTTTCACCACGACTTGTCCTTTGCGTTAATGAATTGCCTGACGTGATCGACTAAAAAAATATAAAATAAGATAACCTACCACACCAGAAAGAATCGAACCTGAGAAGACACCAATTCGAACTAAGGTAATGTATTCTTGATAATTTCCAAACGCAAGCCCACCGATAAATAAACTCATGGTAAAGCCAATACCGCACAATAAAGACGCACCATAGAGTTGTAAAAACGTGGCGTTTTTAGGTTTTTGCGCAATTCCGAGTTTGATAAACAACCAACTTAAACCAAACACGCCGATTTGTTTACCAATAAATAGCCCTAGCGTAATGCCGAGTGAAATTGAGTGCAGCAGTGATTCGGCATGAACGCCCGCCAGTGAAACTCCGGCATTAGCAAACGCAAATAAGGGCATAATAAAAAATGCCACCCAAGGTAAAATGGTATGTTCCAAATTATCGAGCGGTGACACTTCGTGATCGTGAGGATCTCGCAAGGGAATGGCCATCGCCAACGCAACACCCGCTAAAGTCGCATGCACGCCAGATTTTAATACGGCAATCCAGAGAATAATGCCCACGAGAAGATACGGCGTGAGTGTCATGATGCGATAGCGATTGAGTAGAAATAAAATTAATAAACATATCGCAGCAATGCCTAAGGCTAAAAAATAAATTTTATCCGTATAAAAAATAGCAATAATAAGAATCGCGCCCAAATCGTCTAATATGGCCAGCGCGGTTAAAAATATTTTGATCGACGGTGGTATACGTTTGCCTAATACCGATAAAACACCTAGCGCAAAGGCAATATCTGTAGCCGTGGGGATTGCCCAACCTCGCATGGCATTACCAGGATGATCGTGATTTAATGCGGTATAAATTAATGCAGGTACCACCATACCACCCACCGCGGCAATCCCAGGTAGAATAGCTTTGTTGAATGTGCTTAACTCACCGATTAAGAATTCGCGTTTAATTTCTAAACCGACTAAAAGAAAAAAAATCACCATTAATCCATCATTAATCCAATGTTGCAGAGATTTGGTAAAAATGAATGAACCGAGATTAAACCCCAGAGGAGTTTCAAGAATTAAATTGTAGGATAATTTCCATGGAGAATTTTCGATGATAATGGCCAATACCGCCATGACAAATAATAAAATACCACCAGCGGATTCAAGTCGAATAAAGCGGCTTACCGCTTCGCGAATACTTTTTAGTGGCATAATTATCCCTGCCTGCAATTGCATCAATGTAAGATTATATACAATACTACTCATCAATCAAGATGCTAAAAGAAAGAAGTCAAAGACCAATATTAGCAAGTCAGTAACAAAAGAATTTTAATTTTTCCATATAATTTCAGACTCTGAATGTTGCTGAAGGAAGGTTAAAAATTGTTGATGTGCGCTCACTTCTTCGCGTGATGCTGGAATGACTAGCCTATTTTCCCGAGGAGAATCGGCGTTACTAATAATTTGCTGATGAGAATCATGAGATCTTTCGCTATTCAATTCTGCAAATAATTGGCTTTGCCCGCCTGTCATCGCTAAATACACACCCGCTAATAATCGCGCGTCTAATAAAGCGCCATGCCAATCACGAGAAGAATTATCGATATCGTAACGTTTGCATAGCGCATCCAAACTATTTTTTTGCCCTGGATGAAGTTTGCGTGCTAAGACTAAAGTATCGATGACGGGACAGAGCGACGTAATACTGCCATAACCTTGGTTTAATAACTGTAATTCATGATCGATAAACCCCACATCAAATGCGGCATTATGGATCACTAACTCAGCACCTTCGATAAAGTGAATAAAATCTTGCACGATCTGGTTGAAGCGAGGTTTATCCGCCAAAAATTGTCGCGAGAGGCCGTGCACGTTTAAAGCCCCGGCATCGATATCACGTTCAGGATTGATATAATGATGAAAGCTTTTGCGGGTGATACGCCTATCGACAATTTCAATGCAGCCGATTTCTATAATCCGATGACCGAGTTTAGGATCAAGTCCTGTTGTTTCTGTATCTAAGACAATTTGACGTTTCATGCGCTATGTTATCCTTGAGCTAATAATTCATCGATAGCTTGATTAGCTAAGCTATCTACTAATTCGTTTTCTGCATGACCACTATGACCTTTTACCCATTGCCATTCCACGGTATGTTGCTGAGAGAGTTGATCGAGTAAACGCCATAAATCCTCATTTTTCACCGGTTTTTTTTGACTGGTGCGCCAAGCATTTTTTTTCCAATTGGCAATCCACAACGTGATACCATTTTTAACGTATTGGGAATCGGTGGTGAGAATAGCTTGACTGGCACGGTTTAACGCGCGCAGGCCTTCAATGGCTGCCGTTAATTCCATGCGGTTATTAGTGGTGAGTAATTCCGCACCTTTTAACATTTTTTCATGTTCACCATAGCGAAGTAATACGCCCCAACCACCAGGACCTGGATTACCGCGGCAAGCGCCATCGGTAAAAATTTCAATTTTAGCCATAATGAATATCCTGATGTTGTTGCAAGGTTTCTATCACACTGGTTGCTTTGAGCTTGGGTGGTTTTTTCCATTCGACACGCAAGGGTCTCATGGCTAACACTTTTTTCTTGGCAAATAATAAATAGACCGCGCCACAACTCGGCCAATATTTATAGCCTAATTTTTCAATAAAATTCATCCGAGGAAAATGCGCATCGGCATGCTGCGGGAAGCGATATATCATAAAATCCTTACGCAAAATATCAAAATCATAGGCCGTTAACCAATTTTGCAACGTGGTTGGAGCAATAAAACGACTTGACCAGGGTAATTCCTCTTGGTGGGCGCGCCAGAGTTTGGTGAGTCCCCATAAACTATAGGGATTAAACCCAAAAATAATCAAATGGCCTTCTGGAATTAATACTCGCTCGACTTCTCGTAATATTTCGTCAGGTTTCGCCATGTGTTCGAGTAAATGCGGTAAGATAACCACATCGATACTGTTGTCTCTAAAGGGTAATTCACCGCCGAGAGCACGCAAGGTTGGCGCTTGACGTGGTGGATAATTATCTTGATTGAGAAAAATTCGTTCGCGAATAGGACTTGCAGATAAATCAAAACAGGTTTCCTGCAAGGAAATTTGCAATAAATAATATCCGAAAAATCGGGGTAATAAATGATTTAGCTGCGTTTGTTCTACTGCATGAACGTACTTTCCCAATGTGCTGGATGACCAGGCTCGCAAATTTTCCAGCAATTGTTGATGTTCGATCATGCAATCTCCAGCATAGTTCGCTACAATTTGTTCAAAAAGTTAATAAAGGTAGATAATTATGATAACCATAATCCCCCTCCGCGCATTCATTGATAATTATATCTGGCTTCTGCAAAATGACCAAGGGTATTGCATAGTCGTCGACCCGGGTGATGCCGAAGCTGTTCTCGCGTATCTACATCAACAGCAGTTATCTTTAAGTGCCATCCTAATTACTCACCATCATCCTGATCACATTGGCGGCGTGAAAAAATTAACTGAACAGTTTGAAGTACCTATATTCGGACCCGCGTCTATTCCTGGAGTGAATCATCCACTGGCGGATGAAGATCGAGTAAACCTCAGCGAATTTCCTTTTAGCGCAGAGGTGTTAGCCATCCCGGGACATACGCTTGATCACCTTGCATATTATGGCGAAGGCAGATTATTTTGCGGTGATACTTTGTTTAGCATAGGCTGCGGTCGATTATTCGAAGGCACCGCAGAGCAACTTTATTCTTCATTGCAACGACTCTCGCAACTGCCAGATGACACCTGGGTTTATTGCGCTCATGAATATACATTGAATAATTTACGCTTTGCCTTAACCCTTGAGCCAAATCACCCAGCCTTACTCGAGCGACTGGCAGAAGTTGAAACACGGCTATCGCAGCACTTGCCGAGTTTGCCGGTGACACTTCGAAGTGAGAAACGTACTAATCCATTCTTACGTGTTGATGAAGCGGAATTGCAACGTCGAATTGCACAACACGCCAATCAACCTAGAGCGATTAACCATCCACTCACGGCCTTTACTGTCCTGCGCCAATTAAAAGATCAGTTTTAAAATACTTGCTTCTCTGCAATACGTTGGGTACCATCGCTCGAATGGACTTTGCCAGTAAATGAATTATTGATAATGAAGTGGATTTCTCAACAGCAACTGCGGTGGTTAATCATCTTAACAAGCTTAACTCTCCTGAGTTTAAAGCTGTTTTTTTATAATCCTGCGTTCGCCTATATGCGAGTTCTGGGTGAAACCCATATGACTCATGTCCCCTCATTAAAACCACCCACTCAACCTTTTACCTATCACTCACCCGATCCCAACCGTTATCCTGATTTATGGAATATTTTACGCGAACAATTTATCCTCTACGATTACAGTGATTCTGCTCCGGTACGCGCGCAAATTCGTTGGTATCAAGCGCATCCTAAATATTTTACCCGTGTCACCAATCGCGCTCGTCCCTATTTATTTTATATTTATCAAGAAATGCGTGCTCGCCATTTACCCGTGGAATTGTGTTTATTACCGATGATTGAAAGTGCCTATAATCCTTTTGCCTATTCACCTGTAGGTGCCGCAGGACTTTGGCAAATCATGCCACAAACGGCCAATAATTTCAGAATAAAACAAGATTATTGGTTTGATGGTCGTCGCGATATTACCAGCTCAACCAAAATGGCGGTTAATTATCTCTCGTATTTAAATCAATTTTTTAATCGCGATTGGTTGCTCGCGATTGCTGCGTACGACTCTGGCGAGGGCACGGTGCTTAATGCACTACAATATAATCTCCGCCAAGGTTATGCAGCCAATTTTTGGAATATTCCACTGCCCGAAGAAACGCGATCCTATGTCCCAAGCCTCCTGGCGTTAATCGCTATTGTTCGTCATCCGAATTGGTACGGATTTCATTTACCCTACATCGCAGCAACTCCCTATTTTACAGCGGTTACCGTCGATAAACCCATGCAACTAAATAAAATTGCCGAACTTGCAGGGATGAGCTTAGAAGATTTATACGAATTAAATCCTGGCTACAATCGTTTCATGACCGGCATGCGCGGCTCATTTAAACTCTTAATACCCATTAACTTGGTGGATCGATTTCAACGCAATTTAGCATATTATAATCATCACTCGAACATGCATCACGTGGTCAAACACGGTGAGAGTTTAAAACAAATTGCTAATCATTATCATATTGCGGTATCCACGCTTGAAAAATCGAATCATTTAAGTCATGGCAACATTCATGTCGGGCAAACGCTTACCATTCCCTCAAGTTTAACGATAACAGCCGATCTTGCTCCAGCTGCCAGCGCTGAGCCCAATGAAAAGACCACGACCACTCATATCGTGACCAAAGGCGATACTTTAGCAAGTATTGCCAGAAAAAATCATATTAGCATTGCTGAGTTGCGTGATTGGAATCATTTATCGGCTAAAAGCGTGATAAAAATCGGTGAAAAGCTGCTGATAAAAACTCATCCCGTGGTAAAATCTCTGACGCATAATTTAACCCAATATTATATTGTGGAAAGTGGCGACACCTTAAGCGGCATCGCCGAAAAAACGAACGTGCCATTAGCCACCTTAAAAGCATTAAATCATTTACAAGATTTTAGTTCACTCAATCCTGGGCAAAAAATTCGCATGAACTAGGCCTTATTAATTTTAACGCTGCTTAGATTGCCTGTTAAATATTGCTGCAATAAGCGTGAAGTCATGGGTTTAGCAATTAAATTTCCTTGAGCATAGTGACAACCCAGTTCATACAACACCCGTAATTGCGCATCGACTTCCACGCCGTTGGCAATGATTTGCATCGAATGAGATGTGGCATAATTTTTTAAGCGTCGTCCCAGTTCATTAATACGCAAGGTTTTATTGGGTAGAATATCGTTAACCGCGACTTCAACATAATGCAGAGGATATTCGCTAAAATAGTGAAAATTATTGCGCTTATTATCAATGGCGCTAACGCAAATTTTCATTCCAACCTCAGCACATTCGCACAAAATATCTTGATAAAAAGGAATAGGCTCAAGCAAAATCGATTCGGGTATTTTTAAAATAACTTGATTTAAATCGCCAACCGTTTTCATCATCGATTCACAAAAATTTTCTTCTTCTAATTGCCGCGCAGATACCGAAAATACGACTGGTAAGGGATTAAGAGCTTTTTTTTCCTGAGCATAATATTGAAAAATTCGCGTACCTAATGTAACCGACAAACCACAACTTTCGATTAATGAAGCAATTTTTTGATAGCCTTGAGCCGCCATTGGCTGATAATTCCAATTGAGAGACGCTTCAATAGCGTGAATTTTTCCCGTGCTAATTTGGAGTAAAGGTTGATAGAGCAAATGTAATTCATTATTATCTAAAGCATGCTCTAAAAAATGAATCGCATTAATAAATTGTGTTTCTCTTGGAGTGAGTTTTTCTGAAAAATAGTGAATGGATGGTGAGTCACTCGATTGTTGGGCGAGCGCACGCATAATGGTGTGTTGTAATTTATCGGCTGTAATTTCTGTTTTTAATAAATAATAATTATCATTTTTCGCTGTTGTTGGAGTTTCCAATAAACCGATATAAACCATATTTTGATCACTATTAAATAACTCAAATTGTTTAAATGCTTCACCATTTTCGGCATTTAAATTTGCATGATCAATAATGACAACTTGAGGTGAAAAAGAATTTAAACTTTTATAAGCCTCATTGAAAGTATTGACGGCTGCCAATTCATAATCCTGAGTAAAATTTTGGATGAGTAGTTGTTGATAAAATTCGAGTTCGCTATAGTGCTGAATAATCAGTAAGACCCGTATTGAACTTTCCATAATTGTTGACTCCGCTTTGACGTATTACCCATTTGCTCTTTTCTTAGATTTGTTATTATTTTTATCACTCTTGGTAGTGATTGGTGATTTCAGTATAGTTGCTATAAGGCAAATTGCCACCTTTGGCCTAAATTGCTCATTAACTGATAATCCAGCGCGACAGCGGACAAACGCTGGAAAATCAATGGATATTTGCTATGCTGAAAGTGGAGCGTTACATTATTTTTCCTAGAAATACGTTAGGTAGGCAAATAGCATCCGGGATCAATGGCGAGTCATTTGTGAATGAGTGGAGCAACAACAAAATTAATTATCGTTGGTGGACTGCAAAAAGAGCGTGAATATTGGCAAGAGTTGTTAGAAAACAAGTACCCCAATGAATTTGAAGTATTTCTTACCGACTCTGGTAAGGAAGCACTGAGTATTAGTAAAAATAATCAACCTGCTTGCATTTTATTGGATTTCTGCTTATTCGATTTAGATGGTTTGCAATTAATTGATTTATTCAATAAACAACACCCTAAACCGGGTGTCCCCATTATTATGCTCGCCGAACCCACTCAAAAAGAAGCGGCGCATCAAGCCTTAGCTAAAGGTGTCATGCATTGCATTGTCAAAACTAAAATTTCTGCAACGACTTTGCACCGCGCTATTAGTGAGGCCATTAAAAATATTGCCCTACCGGAAGAAGAGCGTAAAAAACAAACTCGCATTATTGGGCTTGAGCAAATGGATGATGATCCTGTCGATAGCATAGCAGAAAATACGGTAAAAACTGAGGCCGTATCACCCGATAAACCTGAAGTTCTAATAGAGGAGGAAGACCAGCCTCTTGAAAGCGAACAAACCGAAGAAACTATTTCACTTGGAAGCGAACCTGTCGCAAGCAATGATCCGATTGCTATTGATGAAATCGAGTTACAGATCAAACCGGCTTCAACTGCGCCGGCTACCACGGCTTCTGCTTATCAAAAACCTGCGTATACTGCTGGCTCATCCTATCCAAACTCTCCCTATCAACGTCCAACAACTTCATCTGCGCCCTCTTCGTCCGTTTCGCCCAGCATTAAACCACCGTTAAAACAACCCGTGCAAACCGAACGAGATTTAAATCAACTCGCCCAGCAATTAACAGCAAGCCACGTTCAGGAGCCGCCTCAAGTAGGACAAACCGATCCGATAACGGGATTACCTAATCACGTACTTTTTAAATCCACTTTAGAGCGTGCTATTGCTCATGCCGCACGCCACAGTCGTTACATGGCACTCTTGTTATTTGATTTACATGAACTCGATGCCATCACGGAACAATTTGGTGAGGAAAATCGCAATAAAATTATTTGCGATATTGTATTACGTTTTAAAGAAAACTTGCGCTCTCACGATTATATTGCGCGTTTAAACACTCTCGGCATGGGTGAATTTGCGGTTATTTTAAGTGAAATTGCCGATTATTATGATGCGAGTTTAGTGGCACGGCGACTCTTAGACATTATTCGCCAACCACTCAATCTTGGTACTGAAAAAATTCAACTGACTGCAAGTATAGGAATTGCTTGTTATCCCGCAGATAATCATTCTGTGATGGATTTTCATAAAAATGCCGTGCTCGCCATGTATTATGCCAAACAAAATAATGGCGAAATTTATTATTTTAACGAAGAATTAAATCAACAGCATAAACGGCGGATTGAAATTGAACGCGATTTAATTCGTGGATTTCAGCAAAATGAGTTTTACTTATGCTATCAACCTGTTTTTAATTTGCAAACCATGGATATTGTGGGCTTACAAACAGAAATTCAGTGGAATCATCCTACTTATCACATTGTCAATGTCACTGAATTTTTAGCAGTGGCGGAAAAATCAAATTTAATTATTGAAATTACGCAGTGGGTATTTAATACCATTCAAAAAGCGCATCATGAATTAGCTCGTCATAATAGTTTACCGCATAAGTTATACATTAAAATTTCTTTACGGCATTTTCAAGATCAGGCAGCACGAGAAAGTTTAATACAATTTATCAGGGAGGGGCATATCAATTCAGCTATCATTTCCTTGCAAATTCCAGAATCTCTCATGAATCATCAAAACAAAGATTTTCTTGTTTCATTACAACAACTCAAAGCACTGGGCGTGCATTTGTGTTTTACGGAATTTGGTACGGGCATGACTAATTTAAATTTATTAAAACACAAACCCGTCGATGCCTTAGTGGTCGATCAAACTTATTTGCGCAATGCTCATATTTCTCTAAGCGATGCGGCGATGGCTAAAACCATCATTAATATTGCCAATAATATGGAAATGCAATCAATAGCTGAGAAAGTGCAAAATCAGGAACAATTAATTTTTTTAAAAGATCATCATTGTACGTTTGCTTATGGAGACTTTTTATGTAAACCCCTCACGCTTGAGGAGTTATTCAATAGCACGACCCAACACTCTGCCAATGCTTTACGCCTGCGACAAAAATAATTGACGTTTTTTCAAAACAATTTCTGCTACTAAATTTAAAAATCGAAGATCAAAATCGTCAGACATTTCTGCTTCTACTCGCAAATACCAATGTCGATGGTCAGAAAATTCTGTGCATTTTACTGCATCTTTTTCTGTCATGATGACTAAATCATCGCTACCAAAATTAATATCGTGAGCTGAAAATGAATAATGATCGGGGTAGGCATGCTCAATACATTGCAGCCCTTGTTGGGTTAAGGTAGTAAAAAAACGTTGTGGGTTACCAATGCCAGCGACGGCATGCACCAGTTTATGATAAAAAAAGCCCACATCTACCGTCACATTTTTATCATTAACGTTATGATAATAATGTGGCATTAACGTCATTTTATAACAGTTGGGTTGCTCACCTCCGTTACAAATACGAAAATCACATTCTTGTAAACGCCGCCATGACTCGCGCAAGGGTCCTGCTGGTAATAATAAGCGATTACCCAGTAAACGCTGGCCATCGATTAAAGCAATTTCCATATCACGTGCTAATGCGTAATGTTGTAAACCATCATCGCTTAAAATCACATCACATTCACTATTATCAATTAAATACTGTGCCGCCTGCACGCGTTTTTTAGCAATCACGATAGGTATATTTAAATTGCGTTGTAATAAAAATGCTTCGTCTCCAACCTCTTCAACTTTGGAGAGTGATGTGACACAATAAAAATCATTTTTTGAATTATTTTTATAACCGCGCATCACGATGCCCGGTTTGTAGCCGTGTCTTAGTAATAATTTTGCTAAATAATACACTAACGGCGTTTTACCCGTACCACCGACAGTAATATTGCCAATAACAATCACAGGAACAGGAAATTGATGTTGTTTAAAAATACCATAGCGATAACACAAGCGACGCATTGTTATGATCAGAAAAAAAAGTAGGGAAAATGGTAACAGAAAAAATAACCACCATCGATTTTGGTACCACGCTTCTGCTAGCATATCATAGCCTCAGATGCAGAAACATTTTCTTCTGAATGATGATGTTTAAATTGTAAATGGTATAAATGCGCATAAACTTGATTTAAGGCTAATAAACTTTGATGATTGCCTTGTTCAACTAAGCGTCCTTTATCGAGCACAATAATTTTATCGGCATTTTCAATGGTAGAAAGCCTGTGAGCGATGACCAACGTTGTGCGATCGCGCATTAAATTTTGTAGCGCGGCTTGAATGTGTAATTCGGATTCCGTATCTAATGCGGAGGTGGCTTCGTCTAAAATTAAAATCGGTGCATTTTTTAAAATTGCCCGCGCAATGGCTAAACGTTGACGTTGCCCACCTGAAAGTAACAGACCCTTATCACCAATACGCGTATGTAATCCCTGAGGTAATTCTTGAATGAAATCCCACGCGTAGGCCGCTTTGGCGGCTGCAATAATTTCAGCTTCGCTTACTTCGTTAAATTTTCCATAGGCAATATTATGCGCAATCGTATCGTTAAATAAAACGACATGTTGCGACACCAGGGCAAATTGTTTGCGCAGATTTGTCAATTCAAATTCTCGAATATCTTGGCCATCTAGAGTAATTAAGCCCTGTTCATAATCATAAAACCGCGGCAGTAAGCTGACTAACGTTGATTTTCCACTACCCGATTTGCCCACCAGCGCCACAGTTTCACCAGGTTTAATCTGTAAATTAATTTTATCTAAAATTGTTTTACTCTCATCATAACTAAAACTTACTTCACGAAACTCAATCTCACCTTCAACTCGAGCGACCTGATGTGTGCCAAGATTTTTTTCAATAGGTTCATCGAGTAACGTAAATAAACTTTCTGCGGCGGCTAATCCCCGTTGAATCGTATTATTTACCGTCGTTAAATTTTTTAACGGTTTTAAAATAGCGAGCATGGCGACAAGTACCGAAGCAAATCCGCCCGGAGTAACGCCCGATAAATCATGGGCGGCTAAGGTAATGGCTGCCACAATTACCATACCTGCCACTAATTGCACTAGGGGACTGGTCAAACCATTTATTAAAGTTATTTTCATTTGGCGATGACGATTTTGCAGTGCCGTTTCATTAAATTTATTAATTTCATAGTCTTCACCACCAAAGGTGCGAATAATGCGATACCCACCTACGCCTTCTTCGGCCACATGAGTGATATCCCCCATTAAATCTTGTTCCAGATGACTTTGTTTACGCGTTTTACGACTACTGTAGCGCACAATTAAGCCGATAACGGGTGCTGCCAAAATAAATAACAACGTGAGTTGCCAGCTCACGACTAACATCACGGTTACCAACCCTGCAACAAACACACTTTCACGCACAAGAATAATTAAGGCATCGGTACTGGCTTCTGCTACATGCTCGACGTTATAGACGATAATCGATAAAATCGCACCAGTAGTTTTGCCATCGAAAAAGCGTGCTGGTAATTTCATTAGATGGCTAAATAAATGTTGGCGAAAGCGCATGACCACCGAACGGCCTACGAAGGCAATGAAATACGAAGAAAGAAATCCAGCACAACTCCGCAATAAAAAAACACCAATCAGAATCAAGGGAATTTTATTGATAAACTCGTTATCACGTGCAATAAAACCTTTATCTAAAGCAGGTTTTAAAAAATAGGTCATGCTGGCATCGATAGAAGAATAAGCAATAGTACCGGCAATTCCAAGTAACAATGCCCACCAATAATAACGAGAATAATTTAATAAACGCGAATAAACATGAGTAGTTAACAATCTTGGCTTTTTTTCTGGCACGGGGTGTAATCTCGAATTCAATCTTTCGTTAAAGTGGCATAATGTACCTGAATTTGCGTCATAATGCACGTTTAGGGTGCTGCCTGAATCATTTTTATCGATATGTCTGGTCACTACTTGACATTTGACATTACACTCTAAATAGGTTAATATCCTACGCCTGTCTGGGATATCTCTGGTACAGCATATAGTCAATCTTTGTCACTCTTTTAGGAGATTACAGTTGGTTTATCTTTCACAAACCAACTTTAGTTAAATTTAATTGAAAAAAGGACACGCTCACATGGCCTCAACCAAAAAAACTTGCACCCTGTGCAATCATACTGTCGAAAAATTTTCAGTCACTGGTATTAAAGTCATTAATAATCAAGAAGCTCCTTATCAATTGTGTTTATCTTGCTGTCAAGAATTACATGGTCTTTCTTTCTACAGCCCAACAGAATCCAAAAAACGCCGTGATTTTTGGAATAAAGTGTGGAAATGTTTAGAACTCGCACAAGCTGCGTAAGTTCACGAATACCCAATGAACGTAATCGCGCCGATTTGAGCATCAGCTTGCGGGCGCTTAGAGCCAGTTCAAAGTCTCCAAGCTTGAGTCAGAAACTGTCGATTGTTGAGCACCGGAGCGCCGTTTACACGTCAGTAAATGAGCACCGGAGCACAGAAAATCTGCAGTTTATGACCAAGATTGGAGATTTTCAACAGGCTCTTATAAATACTGCTAAAGAGGATAATTATATTTCATGATCCGCGTTGAACAACTGTCGAAAGTGTATCGTCGTGCTAATCAAGAATTTACAGCCTTAAACAATATTAACTTAACCATCGAGGCCGGTGAAATATTTGGCATTATTGGAAAAAGTGGTGCGGGTAAAAGCACACTGATTCATTGCCTCAATTTACTAGAGCAACCCACCGCAGGTGCAATTTATTTTGATGACCGTAATATTTTATTACTTTCACCTGCCGAACTGCGAAAAACACGCCAGCAAATCGGGATGATTTTTCAACAATTTAATTTATTACATTCACGCACTGTTTTTCAAAATATCGCCCTACCCTTACAACTCAATCATCAATCCAAACTTTTCATCCACAAAAAAGTCAATGCCTTACTAGAGTTAGTTGGCTTAAGTGAAAAAGCGTTATCTTATCCGGCGCAATTAAGTGGTGGCCAACAACAGCGGGTGGCAATTGCGCGTGCGCTCGCTAACGATCCCAAAGTATTATTATGCGATGAAGCCACTTCGGCACTCGATCCTAAAACCACACGATCCATTTTGGAATTGTTGCAAAAAATTAATCAAGAATTAAATTTAACTATTATTTTAATTACGCATGAATTGGATATCATTAAACAAATTTGTCATCGCGTTGCCCTATTAAAACAAGGCACATTGATTGAGGCGCAAAACACTGTAGATTTTTTTGTTGATCCTAAAAGTGATTATGCAAAAGAATTTATTCGTTTACATTTACCTAAAGCACTTAAAACTCAAATACAAACTCAGCCTATGGCCAGCGGAAAACCGGTATTACAACTCTTATTCACCAAAACCAGTGCGCGCGAACCGATTATTAGTCAATTTGTTCAATCATTTAATAGCCACGTCACAATTTTACTGGCAAACATCGACACAGTCGGCCAGGAAAGTATTGGGCACATGGTCATTGCGCTTTCTGAATTTCAAGAAAATTTACAACCCTATTTAGAATTTTTTCAACAACAGCAAGTCAAAGTGGAGTTATTAGGTTATGTCGCTTAATCAATTACTCATCCTTGCAACTTGGCAAACGATTTATATGGTGGGCGTCTCCAGCATTATCGGTATGCTTTTTGGGATACCACTCGGAATTATCCTCGCCATTACTCACAAAAATGGTATCTGTGAGCAACGCATTTTACATCAAGTATTAGCGATTATTATTAATGCCACGCGGTCTATTCCGTTTATTATTTTATTAGTCGCCATCACACCTTTGACGCGTTTACTCACCGGAACATCCATTGGTACGCTCGCTGCGATTGTGCCATTAAGTGTAGGGGCGATTCCTTTTATTGCTCGAATTATTGAAACCGCAATTTATGAAGTCCCTCGCGGTTTACACGAGACGGGTATGGCGTTAGGTGCCAACCACTGGCAAGTCATTCGCTATTTTTTATTGCCCGAAGCATTACCCGCTATCATTGATGGCATGACCGTGGTGATTGTGGCATTAATTGGTTATTCAGCCATGGCGGGCGCCATTGGCGGTGGCGGTTTAGGAGAAGTTGCGATTAACTATGGTTATCAACGATTTAATATGAAAATCATGTTGATCACCATTATTATTTTGATTATGTTAGTGCAACTAATTCAATTTCTCGGCGAACGATGGGCAAATCATTTGCGCCATAAAATTAGTCATTAAGGAATTTACATGCGTAACATAATTGTAATCTTGTTTGGGTTTATTTTTTTAGCCGGATGTTCAAAACAGCCGTCTGCCAATGAAATTAAAGTGGGCACTATTGCGGGTCCTGAAACGCAATTAATGGAAGTTGCGGCGAAAGTAGCTGAGAAAGAATATGGATTAAATGTCAAAATTGTACAATTTAGCGATTACACCATGCCTAATGCCGCTCTTGCGGACGGCAGCATTGATGCCAATATGTTTCAACATATTCCTTATCTACAACAAGCGATTAAACAACAAGGCTATTCATTGAGTGTGGTAGGGAAAACATTTCTTTACCCCATGGGTATTTATTCGCAAAAAATAACAACGCTTGCTGATCTGGCTCAACGTGCTGAAGTTGCCATTCCAAACGATCCGAGCAACGAAGCACGCGCTTTGCTCTTACTCGAAAAAGCTCACTTAATTACCTTAAAACCAAACAGTGGTGTAAATGCCACTGTCGTCGATATCAGCCAAAATCCACATCAATTAAATTTTAAAGAAATTGATGCCGCTCAATTACCGCGAGTATTACCCGATGTTGCTCTCGCCGTGATTAACACGAACTATGCCATTCCCGCCGGTTTGCACCCAACTTCGGCATTGTTAACTGAAGATAGTACCTCACCCTATGTTAATATCGTCGTCGTGCGCACCCAAGATCGTCACAATAAAAAATATCAAGAATTAGTTTCTGCACTGCATTCAGCAGCCGTGCTTGCTAAAGCCAAAGAATTATTTGGCGATGGCGCAATTCCTGGCTGGAAATAACTGTTGAAATCAGGTACTACCGGCATAGCCGGTAGTACCTGATTTACCTGATATTCGATGATAGATCCACCCCGCTAAATAAGCGCTTAAAATTTTCGGTAGTGATGTTGGCGAAATCTACATAACTCACGTGATGTAAGTTTGCTAAAAATTTTGCTGTATGGTGCAAATAAGCAGGTTCATTGGATTTGCCACGCAAGGGATTCGGCGCTAAATAGGGCGCGTCGGTTTCGATTAAAATTCGATCTAATGGAAGTGCTGTGGCGGTAGCTTGTAGTGCTTGGGCATTTTTAAAGGTCACAATCCCTGAAAATGAAATATAAAAATTTAAATCCATCGCCGCTTCCGCCACGGCTAAGCTTTCGGTAAAACAATGCATTACCCCGCCAATTTCCTGGGCATTTTCTTCGCGTAAAATAGCCAAGGTATCGGCGCTGGCGTCGCGCATATGAATAATAAGAGGCTTGCGAATCGCTTTTGCCACTTGAATATGGGTGCGAAAACGCTGCCGTTGAATCATTAAATTTTCTTCAGCACTCCGATAATAATCAAGTCCTGTTTCACCAATGGCAATCACTCGCGGGTGCTGTGCTAGAGTCAATAGCTCGTCATAGGTGGGTTCAACTGCAGGCGTTTCATTGGGATGTAAACCCACTGATGCGGTAATATCTGGATGGTGTTCCGCTAAATGAATAATTTCAGGAATATGTTCCAAATCAATTGCCACACACAAAAAATGCCCCACATCTTGCTCCCGCGCAAATGCCAAAGCACGTTGTAAATCGTTTTGATGATTGCTTAAATCCAAACAATTTAAATGACAATGAGAATCGACTAGCACTTGTTATTTCCTAAATGAGGTTGATGCAATATATCTATCCTATCAAAAATATCAATCATGATCGCGGTAAAATTGCCATAGTGTTGTTTGAAATGTTCCACGACAAAATCTCGACAGTCTTTTTTAGTAGTAAACTCAATTTCAATAAACTCAGGGTCAAAAAATTTCCATGTTTGAGTGCTCCTGACGTATTTTATCGCAGTCGAGTGAGAACCTGAATATCCAACTACAGAAAGATTATAAAAATCGTTTACCGAGTTAT